>JAZRAY010000245.1:0-14001 GCA_045634805.1 Succinivibrio sp.
GCTTTAAAGCAGGTTCCTGCAGCTGAATACAATCCAATGGAATGTATCAAAACCAATATCAATGGTGCACATAACGTAATTGAAGCCGCCATTGCCAACGATGTAGAAAAGGTAATAGCGCTTTCAACAGATAAGGCTGCAAACCCTATCAATCTATATGGAGCAACAAAGCTTTGCTCAGATAAGCTTTTCACCGCTGCGAACAATCTTGTCGGCGAAGGTAAGACCAGATTTTCAGTAGTCCGTTATGGAAATGTTTCTGGCTCCAGAGGAAGCGTTGTTCCTTTCTTTAGAAAACTAAAAGAACAGAAAGCCGAGTTTATTCCGATTACAGACAAAGAGATGACCAGATTCTGGATCTCCCTTGATCAGGGCGTAGAATTCGTTCTAACCAATCTTTTAAGAATGCATGGCGGAGAGGTTTTTGTTCCAAAGATCCCTTCAATTAAAATTGTTGATCTTGCAACAGCTATTGCACCAGAGATCCCTCAGAAGGAAATCGGAATCAGACCAGGAGAAAAGATTCATGAACTGATGTGTCCAAGAGATGACTATCAGCATGTAATCGAGTTTGATGATTTCTTCATCATCAGACCATCAATTGCAACATTCTCAAAT
Organism: Succinivibrio sp.; assembly: GCA_045634805.1. Lineage (GTDB taxonomy): Bacteria > Pseudomonadota > Gammaproteobacteria > Enterobacterales > Succinivibrionaceae > Succinivibrio. Next base: position 619 of record JAZRAY010000245.1, read on the forward strand.
GCGACTCCATTAAGATATCTGACCACCGGTCTAGGCGAAAAAGGATGGCCTGTAATCAGAAACTTTGAATACAATTCACAGACTAATCCTGACTTCATGAATGTTGAAGAAATCAGAGAATTTCTGAAAAAGGTTTAATTTCAATGATTCCTTACAGCACTCAGACAATTGAAGATGAAGATATCGATGCCGTAAAAAATATTCTTCGTTCTCCGTTTCTTACCTGCGGTCCAACTGTCAGTGATTTTGAAGAACAGACCGCAGCCTACGTTAATGCAAATTATGCTGTCGCTGTAAACTCATGCACCTCAGCATTACATATTGCAATGATGGCCCTAGGAGTTACCGCTTCTGACCGAGTTTTCGTCAGTGCAATCAGTTTTGTCGCATCAGCAAACTGTGCAAGATATCTTGGAGCTGACGTAGATTTTATCGATACAGATAAATTTACAGGTAATCTTGATGTCAATCATTTAGAACAGATGCTGATTGACGCAGAAAAGCAGAATAGACTTCCAAAGGTGGTAGTAGCGGTTCATCTGTCTGGACGCGCAGTCGATCTTCAGAAGATATATGAATTAAAACTCAAATATGGCTTTTATCTTATTGAAGATGCTGCTCATGCCTTAGGAGCAGTATACAAGGGACATAAGATCGGAGACTGTTTATTCTCTGACATCACTGTATTCAGTTTTCATCCTGTAAAAATTATTACAACCGCTGAAGGCGGTATGTGCCTGACAAATAACGAAGAACTGTACAGAAAAATGAAACTCTATTCCAGTCATGGAATTGAGCATGACAAGCAGTTCCTGTTAAATAAGGATATGCCTAACTTTTACTACGAAATGCAGTCATTAGGCTATAACTACCGCATGTCTGATGTCCATGCAGCACTTGGAATTTCTCAGCTTTCAAGGATAGAGGACTTTCTTTCAAAGAGAAGAGAGCTTGCAAAAGAATGGGAAGAACTCCTGTCTTCAGACAAGAATCTGACTCTACCCGTTGCTGATTCAGATGATTCTGTAAGCTCCTGGCATTTATATCAGGTTGGAATTCCTTTTGGAAAACGAGATTTCGTATACAATACCTTAAGACACAGAGGCATCTGTGTACAGGTCCACTATCTGCCTATATATAAACATCCATATTATCAGAGCATAAAGAACTACCCTTCACTACCTGGAGCAGAGTATTTCTTTGAAAGAACTCTTTCTCTTCCTCTTTACCCTAAACTGAAGAAATTAGACCTTCAGATGTGTGCCGCAACACTTTTAGGTCTCATTGATGAGAAAAAAATATAGATGAGTATTTACGCTTGTATTCCTGCTAGAGGCGGTTCTAAACGAATACCTCATAAAAACATTAAGGATTTCTTGGGACAGCCCTTAATTTCATATCCAATAAAGGCTGCATTAGATAGCGGCATTTTTAAGGATGTTATTGTCTCAACCGATGATCAGGAAATCGCGGATATATCTGTTAAATGCGGAGCCGAGGTTCCATTTTTAAGAGACAAGTCTTTGGCGGATGATTATACCGGAACATTTGCCGTTACAAAGGATGCATACAGTAAAATTAAGGGATTCGATCCTGAGATTGATTCAATATGCTGTATATATGCGACCGCACCACTTCTTAAAGCACAGCATCTTATCGATGCATACAAAGACTTCAATGAGAATAGATGCGACTGTGTAATGTCCGTTTGTGAATTCTCTTTTCCAATCCAGAGAGCACAGATTATTGATAGCGAGGGATATTTAAAATACAGAGAACCCGAATTCGCCCCTTGCCGCTCACAGGATCTCGAAAAATGCTATCAGGATTGCGGTTTATTCTACTTCTTTTCAAAAGATGCTATGGAACAGAATAAAACAGCGAAAACAAAACCATACATCATGCCAAGATACCGAGTAATAGATATTGATACTCCTGAAGACTGGAAAATGGCCTGTGCTATGGCTAAAGCAGTAACTGATCTGAATTATGAATAAAAATCTTGTTGTAGTACTTAAGGCTGATGCTCAGATTGGTACAGGGCATCTTATGAGAGTCAAAGGATTACTGCCCTATTTTAAGGACTATAACATCTATTTGTGCGCAGATTCCCTATCAGAGGAACTTAAAGCACAGTGCAGTGAATATAAAGATATAGTAGTAACCTCAAAAAACAATCTTGTTAACGCAGTCCTCTCCTTTTCCCCTTCACTGGTAATAGTTGATCACTACTTTCTTGACGAGCAATTTGAAACTCCAATATATGAAAAAGCAAAAGTAGTTGTTATTGACGATCTTGAAAACAGAAAACACAAATGTCATCTTCTGATTGATCAGTCTGAAGGAAGAACCAAATATATAGATCTTGTTCCTGAAAACTGCAGACTATGCCTAGGCTCAAAATATAACTTTATTAAAAAAGAGTTTTTTGAGATTCATAAAACACCAAACAAATATGGAATTCCAAGAGTTCTAGTGAACTTTGGTGGAGCTGATCCTGTACATGGATGTAAACATACTGCTCAGGCAATTATTGAAGGTCAGCTATACAAACACTACAGATTTACAATAATAAGCGGATTGTCCAATCCTGATTATGAAGATATAAGAGAAATCATAGCTGAAATAAAGGATATTACACTCATTCGTAATTCAAATAATATTGCTGATATCTTTTCTAATACAGATCTGGCCATCGGAGCATGTGGAGGAATGTTCAGAGAAAGAATCATTGCAGGAATTCCTTCAATCAACATTGAAATCGCTGATAATCAGGCAGGAACATGCGATGGAGTAGTAAAAAAATACAATCTTGGTGAATGTGCCGAAATAACAGACCTTAATAAACCTTCGGTAATTCTAGACAAATTAAACAGTCTTTCCAAGAACTACTCCGAATTCGAAAGAAACTGCAGAAATCTGATTAAAGATCGTGGAATAGAAAATATAGTAGAAGAAATTCGAAGACTATAAAAATAGAAAAGGATGAGTACCATTTAGATACTCATCCATCAATTCACCTTTATGAAAGCTATCATCTTGGATGGTTCAATTTGGGGAAGAAACCATCTAAACTACATAGCGTGATTATGTTATCAAAAACACTATTCTAATTTAGAGACATTCGTCACATTTTTCTCAAATAAAAGTAAGATTTTGACAATATATAAATGTTTCCAGCGACTTAAATCAAAGTTTCATTTCTAAAGCTATCTGATTGTAATACAACATTAAAATTTAATATTACTGAGATAATGACACTTTTTTGATTTTTGTATTTTAATAACAATTTTCACATTGTGAATTTTAATTTATTAGATAATTTCTCAAAAATCTACACAAAACAAGGAAGATAAAAGCCAAAATTTACGGCTAAAAATGCTAACTATCGGAGATTTAAGGATTTTTAAGAAAAGTGTGCTGATAGTATAATTTTCACGCAAACGGTTTAATTTTTTAAGTTTTTGAGATGTTTTTGATAAAATTAGGCAATTATTATAGAGTTCAAAAAGGTATTAAAGCCAACTCTAAACAAATGCCTAAGTTAAAAATGGGAAGAATAAGCTACGTAACCGTTTTCATAGCTCTTCAGTGCCATCGAGAAAAACAGGCAATCTCCAGTCAATTGGAGAGATCCCCTTGGAGATTAGATAACTGTTTGTCTTTGAGAAATAGTGGTTTCCAAAAAATCCACCTCTATTAGCTGACAATGGACTTGGATGTGCACCTGTCAGAACCAGATGTTTGGTAGTATCGATGCGGGAACCTTTTTTCTGTGCATAGCCGCCCCACAATATAAAGACCAGATTCTCGCATTTATCGCTAAGAGTCTTTATGACATCGTCAGTAAACTCCTCCCAGCCTACGCCACGATGAGAACCGGCTAAATTCTCATCCACACTTAGAACAGAGTTTAAAAGAAGAACTCCCTGCCTTGCCCATGGAATCAGATTTCCGTGATTAGGAACTTCAAAACCAGAAATATCATCGCAGAGTTCCCTATAGATATTTCTTAAACTTGGGGGAATAGCTATACCAACAGGAACAGAGAAACAAAGTCCCATCGCCTGTCCTTTCTCATGGTAAGGATCCTGTCCTATGATAACAACCTTAAGCTTCTGAAATGGTGTATAGCTAAAAGCGTTAAATAGATCCTTCTGAGGAGGAAAGACATTTATTCCTTTGTGACGCTGCTGTTTCTGAAAATTGTAAGCATTGATAAATGCATCTGTCTTCTTCAATGGACCTATTATGTCTTTCCAGTTATTCATAACCATTCCTTACTTAACTCACAAAAATCGCATATAAGTATAATTGGAAAACTTCATTTCTGTATAATTCTTAGAATAAAATAAACATGCATACTTTAAAAAAACCAATAATGCCCGCATGTATTAATTCGGGAACATTAAGTTAAGGAGATTCATAATGCAATCATCTAATCCAGCAATTTCAGCAATGAGAAACGCTGCTGGTGTTTATAATTTCGGTGGAGTTGAAGCCGGTGCTACAATCTCAGGAACAACCACAAAATCTATTCTGCTGGTTGGTCTGACTATGATTGTTGGCTATCTGACAATGAACTACACCTTAGGTCAGATTTATAGCGGACAGGCCATTTCATCTTTACTGATGTATGGTTCTATAATCGGTGCACTTATTGTTGCATTCATAACTATCTTCAAGCCAACTGTAGCTCCTATTACAGCACCAATTTACGCTGTTCTTGAGGGTGCTGCACTTGGAACCTTATCTGGTGCTTTTGAGTTCCAGTATCCAGGAATCGTTACAACTGCAGTAATGTCAACCTTTGTTGTTGTAATGACAATGCTTTTCTTATGGAAATACAAGATTGTTGTTCCTACCCAGAGATTTAAATCAATCATTACAGGAGCAATCACTGGTATTTTTGTTCTATACATGATCCAGATTGTATTCTCTCTATTCGGAGGAAGTCTTCTTCCATCATCAGGACCAATGTCAATTCTGATTTCCCTGATTATCTGCACTGTTGCAGCATTCAGCCTGATCCTTGATTTTGAGAATATCCAGATTGCTGTTGATGAAGGCCTTCCAAAGCACTTTGAGTACTACAATGCATTCTCATTATTAGTAACAATCTGCTGGCTTTACATTGAGATTCTTAAGTTACTATCCAAGAGAGAGTAATTTATCCGATCAAAATAATGCAGACTTTATGTCTGCATTTTTTTTGATGTAAAATACTAAAAAAACAACAAATAAGGATGATCATGCGAGATTTATTGCAGTGTAGAGAAGATATAGACAGCATTGACAGACAGATATTATCCCTTCTCGAAAAAAGAATGGACGTGGCTAAAGACATTGCTGAATACAAGTTATCTCATAATCAGAGTATTACAGACACATCTCGTGAACATATAAAGCTCCAGAAATTAAGAGAACTGGCAAAGTCACATGGACTTCCAGCATCATATATTTCAGATCTTTATAGACTGATCATGAAAAACACCTGTGCCATCGAACAGCAGCACATCATTGCAAAAGCAAACAGCTCTACAATCGTTAGAGATACCTCTATTGCTCATCTCGGATCCACCGGAAGCTATTCTCATGTTGCAGCAATGCGCTTTTTAGAAGGCTTCAAAGGTAATATTACAGCAAGTGGCTGTGATACATTTGAGCAGATTGTAGGACAGGTTGAAACAGGAAAAGTTGAATTTGGTGTTCTTCCTATTGAGAATTCAAGCTCAGGCTCCATCAACGAAGTTTTAGATGTTATTCAGAATACAACTGCATCAATAGTTGGAGAGCTTTTTGTTCCTATTGACCATGCAATTTTAGGAACCAATGCAAGCAAACTCGAAGAAATAACAGACGTATACTCACATCCACAGCCTGTAGCGCAGTGTTCCAACTGGCTGAAGGACATTCTTCCAAAGGCAAATATTCATTATACAAAAGCAACATCCGAGGCAATGAATATCATCAGAGAACTAAACTCTCCTCATCATGTTGCAATTGGTTCTCACATGGCTGCAAGTTACTACGATCTGATTCCGATTGTGGATAATATTGCAAATAATACCAACAACTACACACGCTTCATTGTGATATCAATGACACCTATCAGTGTACCTGCAACCATTCCGGCAAAGACCTCTTTGACCTTTGGTGTTCAGAAATACACTCCGGGTTCCTTAATTTCTGTTTTAGCAGAAATCTCAAAACATCAGCTAAACTTAACTAAACTGATTTCAAGACCTAGATTAGACAGAAACAAAGATACCTGGGAAGAAATTTTCTTTGCAGATATCGAGGGAAATCTTTCTTCACCAGAGCTTCAGGATATTCTTGAGGATATAAAGCCATTCACATCTACTCTGAAGGTTTTAGGCTGTTATCCAAATTCAGAAGAAAAGAACAATCAGCGATAGTTACAAACAGACAGTTTTCGATAAATACGAAACATAAAATAGCAGGACAGTCTTCGTAAAAAGACTGTCTCCTGTTTTAAGGGATGATAGATACGAGGTATTTTATGCCATCAAATAACCTGCAGAATATTTTAAAAATACTTCATCGTCAGCCTTCATCTCAGGTCGCATTATGTAAACAGCTCAACCTCAGTAAAGCGCAGATCAATAAACTGACAAGCAATCTACTTGAGGCTAAACTGATCGATAAACACGAAGATACAGACTATAAAAGTAATCTGGGCAGACCAAGACAGATCTTAAAAATATCAGATAATATGCAGTACTGTACTGTTCTGATCGTACATACTCTATCTGATTTTTCAGCTCACGTTTTTGTATACGGACATAAAAAAGAGCTGGCATCTATTCCTCTTCCTCATGTCCAGACAGCAAAAGAATTTGCAAAAACTATAGATATAGCTATTGATACACTTACAAAGAACTGTTTTATTAACAGAGCTCTTATCAAGTCTATTGTTATTGCTACTCATGCAACGGTTGAACAGGGTGAAACCGGAATCATGTATAGAAACAATAATCTGGACGATGTAAATATAATGCTGGGACAGATTGTCTATAAACAGACTAAGATAAGAACATTTATCTATAACTTTGCATATGGAACACTTCTGAAGCTAAAGAACACTCCAGAAATTGATACAGAAAACGCGCTCGTTATCAACAACGGAGAAGGTTCTGTTGCTTTAGGAATATTTCTGAATGGCGAAATCCAATTAGGTAAAAACAGTTCGTTTCCAGAGTGCTCACACTTACCCTATCCTCATGGATTTGAAAAATCCCTGGGATCATTCGGAGAACATACTGAAGACGCATTGTTTTTTGCTATAAGTGTAATGGCTCCAATCTACAACCTCTCTAACGTAATCATTACAGGAAACTGCTTCAAAGAACATCTTGATACCCTAGAAAGAGTGAAAGATAAATTGAAGGAACAGGCAGATCCTAGACTTCATAATATTGAGCTTTCATATAGAAGAATTACTTTAAAAGATTGCCTTGAAGAGATGATCTACTTAAGTTTTGACACGCTGGTAGATGTTCTTAACCCACAAATGACTAAACAGAACCTGCAGACAATCGTATCCAAGATTAAATACACAAACTAATCTTAAAGATTAAAAATGAAGTTTAGTAATTAAAGGAAGAAACCAAGAAATGGTGCGGGAGAAGAGACTCGAACTCTTACACCATAGGCGCCAGAACCTAAATCTGGTGCGTCTACCAATTTCGCCACTCCCGCAAAATTGTAATTTGAAGAAATCTTAAGAACCGAAACACCTAAATGGTGCGGGAGAAGAGACTCGAACTCTTACACCGAAGGCGCCAGAACCTAAATCTGGTGCGTCTACCAATTTCGCCACTCCCGCAAAATCAGTGCTTAAGATGGGGTGGCTAGAGGGGCTCGAACCCTCGACAACCGGAATCACAATCCGGGACTCTACCAACTGAGCTATAGCCACCATTGTATTAAATCATTAGCATTGGCGCGTCCTAGAGGAATCGAACCTCTGACCCACAGCTTAGAAGGCTGTTGCTCTATCCAACTGAGCTAAGGACGCAAAGGTATGGATAATTAGGACTGAACCTAACACCACACTTCATAACGCTGAAGTGATTTAACGGTGTGATATGATACAAGAGAGATATGAGTACGTCAACAAAAATTTTGACTTTTTTCGCAAAATTCACTTCACCCTTTTTTCATCATTTATACAAATGCCATTTATATCGAATTTAACTCGATTTATACCTTCTATGAATTATTTCGATCCTCCATAAAAAAAATATGGCAATTCTTTCTGGAAGATAAATCATTTTGCAATTATTTTTGTACAATAGCGTTGGTCTTAATCATTGTCTTAAAAAGGAGGAAAAATGTTTTTAGGAATTCCCCTGATAGAATTAGTTGAAACTATAGCTATTCTTGCATTATGTGGTGTTGTTGCAGGATTTTTGGCCGGATTACTAGGTGTTGGAGGTGGAATTATCTTTGTTCCATGCTTCACCTTTGTATTCACAGTGTTTTTTAAGGTTCCACTGAATGTTGCAGTCATAATCGCAACCGGAACTTCTCTTTTATGCATGATTCCAACCTCCATATCAGCGGCAAGGTCTCAGAACAAAAAAGGAAACACAGATATAAATGTAATTAAAGCATGGTCTGTTGCTATGCTTGTTGGCGTTTTTGTTGGAATCATGGTTTCAAAATTCTTAGGAGGCGCCTGGTTAACTATTCTGTTCGGTGGTGTAATGATTTTAAACTCCATCAATACCCTATTCAGAGCAAAAGCAAAACCAGCATTTGATAAATTACCAGGAAAGTTTGGTCAGAACTGTATCGCATTCTGCATCGCATGCTTCTCATCAATGCTTGGAATCGGTGGTGGAACACTTACCGTTCCAGTACTAAACGCCTGTTCAGTTCCTCCTCATAAATCAATCGGAACCTCATCTGCAGTTTCACTATTTGTCTGTGTACCTGGTGCATTACTGATGTTATTCACCAACTTAAACTCAACTCCAGCAGGTGCTCCTCTGGGAACATTTGGACTTGTTAATGTTCTGGCAGCCATTTGTGTAGTTCCTATTTCATTCTTCTGTGCACCACTAGGAGTCAATATTGGTAAAAAAATCGCTCCAGTAACATTAAAACGCATTTTTGCTGTAGCTTTGTTTATAATTAGCGCAAACATGCTGTACAAAGGCATAACCTATTACACTAAGGTATCTGAGCCTCAGGTTGTACAACAGGTTGAAGAGCCAGCAGTAGAACAATCGCAGTTTATCGAGGAGAAATAAACAAATGACAGCTCAAATCATTGACGGTAAGAATATTGCAAAACAGTTAAGAGCAGAACTTAGAGAAACTGTAGATGCAAAGGTAAATCAAGGATTCCGCCGTCCAGGTTTAGCTGTTGTACTTGTCGGATCAGATCCTGCTTCTCAGGTATATGTAAGAAATAAAAGAAAAGCATGTGAAGATGTTGGTATCAGATCATTTGCCTATGATCTTCCAGAAACAACAACTCAGGAAGAGCTTGATACCCTAATTGAAGAACTGAACAATAATCCTGAAGTGGACGGAATCTTAGTTCAGTTCCCTCTGCCATCACATCTTGATGAATCTAGAATCGTTGAACTAATTTCATCAGAAAAAGATGTCGATGGATTCCATCCTTATAATGTTGGACGACTGGTTCAGAGAATTCCTTACATCTGTGCATGTACTCCTCATGGAGTAATGACACTGTTGAAGAAAACATTAGGTGAAGATCTAAAGGGATTAAATGCCGTTGTTGTTGGTGCATCAAATATTGTAGGAAGACCTATGGCCCTTGAACTGCTTCTAGCAGGCTGTACCACAACAGTTACCCACAGATTCTCAAAACCAGAGGATCAAAAGGCCCTGATCAAAAATGCAGATATTCTGGTTGTAGCAGTAGGTAAACCAAAATTCCTTGATGGAGATTTAGTTAAGGACGGTGCTACTGTTATTGATGTTGGTATTAACAGACTTCCTGACGGAAAATTATGCGGTGATGTTGATTTTGAAAAGGCATCTCAGCATGCAGCCTACATCACACCTGTTCCAGGCGGAGTTGGTCCTATGACCATTGCAACCTTAATGCAGAATACTGTTACCTCATATTTAAGCAAAATCTAGTCAAAAAAAATGCCAACCTCAGGTTGGCATCTTTCCTTAAAAATACAGCTTTAGATTAAAGCATATTCTCAAGATTATCCATTGCAACATCAGGATTTACATCCTTGGTGTAATCAACGCCGTCTACATCAAAGCCGAATAGCTGTAAGAACTGTTTCTTGTAATCAGCATAATCAGACATTTCAAATAGATTGTCAGTTGTAACCTTAGGCCATAATTCCTTGCACTTGTTCTGAACTGAATCACGTAATTCCCAAGAATCCATACGGATACGGTTCTTATCGTCAATCTCAACAGTCTTTGAGTAGATTTCAGAGAACATTCTGTAAATGTGCTCAATTACAGACTCGTAAATGCCCTGCTCTCTCATTACCTTGAAGCATAGAGAAATGTATAAAGGCATTACAGGAATTGCTGATGAAGCCTGAGTTACAACACTCTTTAATACAGCAACCTTTGCCTCACCGCCAACAGAAGCTAATCTCTCGCAGTTAGCCTTAGCAGCTCTATCAAGGTCTTCCTTAGCCTTACCTAAAGCACCGTGCCAGTAGATTGGCCAGGTAATCTCGGTACCGATATAGCTGTATGCAACAGTCTTACAGCCTTCTGCAAGAACACCTGCATTCTTAAGAGCCTCAATCCATAGCTCCCAGTCCTGACCACCCATTACCTTTACGGTATTCTCGATTTCTTCGTCGGTAGCAGGCTCTAGAGATGCAGTGATAATCTCATTCTTGTTGGTATCAATTGCAGTTGAAGTATAGGTCTGACCAATTGGCTTTAATGAAGAGCGAACTACTTCACCAGTCTGAGGCATCTTACGAACAGGAGCTGCAAGAGAGTAAACAACAAGATCAATCTTGCCAAGATCCTCTTTGATGATCTCGATTGCCTTGTTACGGCACTCATCAGAGAAAGCATCAGCATTGATATTCTTTGCATATAAACCAGCTTCTTTAGCGTACTTAGTGAATGCGCAGGTATTGTACCAGCCTGCAGAACCAGGTCTCTTCTCTGAACCTGGCTTCTCAAAGAATACGCCCAAGGTAGCAGCGTTAGAGCCAAAAGCTGCACTGATACGTGAAGCTAAACCATAACCAGTAGAAGCACCAATTACTAAAACTTTCTTAGGACCGTTAGCAACAGGGCCTTTTTTCTTTACTAATTCAATCTGCTCTTTAACATTTAAGTCACATCCTGTTGGATGAGTTGTAACACATATGAATCCACGTGCCTTTGGCTCGATAATCATGAAAAATATCTCCTTTATGAGCGTATTTATAAAAACTGCTGTGATTTTATCATATTTTCAACATAACGACTGCTAATGCGTCACAAAGACGAGGATAAGCCGTTTAAATCACCTCTTAGAATTGAGAATTGGTGTATAATTCTCGGCTAGAACATTAGATTACAAAGATTCCGACACGAAAAAATGAACAAATATTTAAAATTACTAGTAACATCAGTACTTCTTTATTCATCTTCATCTTTAGCTATTAAATCAAATCCAAACCCAATTCCAGGATCACAGATTGGTGTCGCCTATTTAAGACCAAACGACAACAATATTTACGGAAAAAATATTGATACATACATGCATCCGGCTTCAACCTTAAAGGTTATTACCGGTCTTGCAGCAATCCTGTATCTTGGTCATGACTATAAATTCAAAACAAATCTTGAGGTTTCTGCCAGACAGGTAAGTTCTCAGGGTAACATTAAGGTTGATAATAACGGTGTTCTTCAGGGAAATGTTCTTATTAAATTCGATGGTGATCCTAGTTTCACAACTCAGTCCTACAGAACACTTATCAATACTCTGGTATCTGCAAAAGTTAAGAAAATAGCCGGAGATGTAATTATTGATGTAAGCAAGTTTGCAGGAATGTCAAAGGGAGAGGGCTGGTCATGGAATGACCTTCCAATCTGCTTTACATCACCGGCAAGTACAGCAATCATCAACAGAAACTGTGTATTTGCACAGCTTCAGCCAAATGGAATTGGAGAAGTTGCAACAGCAAAACTTAATGCAGCAAGTCCTATCTCAATCAAGTCAGATGCAATAGGTGTCAAGCAGTCAAGCTACGGTGGAAACTGTGAACTTGAAGCCAACCTTTACATGAAGAATCAGTACCACATTACAGGCTGTGTACCAGTAATTGGAAAAAATCAGCCATGGCCTCTTTCTTTATCAATTTCAGATCCTGACCAGTGGGCAGTAGACTGGACCAATCAGCTGTTAAAAGAAAAGGGAATCAGTGTTTACTCTATTAAAATCGCACGCTCCCCTCAGGATGGCTATACAACAGTTGGCTCTATTGAGTCAAAGCCAATGTCTGAGCTGGTAAAATATATGCTTTACCGTTCTAATAACCTGTATGCAGATGCCATTGCCAAAACAGTAGGAGCTGAATTCTATAAACTTCCAGCAACATATCCTCGTACAACCAGAGCGCTTAGAGCTGTACTTCAGAAATATGCCAATATCAATTTAGGCAATACATATATTGTTGATGGAAATGGTCTTTCTCCTCATAATCTTGTAACTCCACACAAGATGCTTGAGATTCTGGAATTCATCAATCTGAATGATGAGAAGATCGGGTTTATTAAGCTGCTGCCTGTGGCCGATGAATCAGGTACTCTGCACTGGAGAGCTTCTACAAAGAATCCTCCTCTAGGCAAGAATGTTGCCGCAAAAACAGGTTCTCTTCAGAACGTATCCAATCTGATGGGCTTTATGAGAACTAAGTCAGGAGCCAGAGTGCCATTTGTTTTCTACACAAATTCGCTGTCATACGACCAGAAAACAAGAGATCTGGTTAAATACCATAAGATAGCATCTCCTCATTTAGGATATGAGCGTTATGTCCTAGAACAGATTTACGATGAAAAGGTTATGGGAAGAGATTTCTGATTTTGACCTATATTAATAAATAAGTCAGGTGTGCTTAATGTTCACTAATATGGCTTAATGATGTAAAATCAAGTTTACTCAAAACCAATTATAAATACGGTGTATATTTTATTATGAAATTACTACAAAAATCCCACAAACTTGATAATGTTTGTTATGACATCCGAGGAAAAATCCATCAAGAAGCTTTAAGAATGGAAGAAGAAGGACAGAGAATCCTTAAATTAAACATCGGTAACACCGCGCCATTTGGTTTTGAGGCGCCAGAAGAAGTAGTCCGTGATGTAATCAGAAATATTCCAATGTCTCAGGGCTAC
>JAZRAY010000246.1:0-13568 GCA_045634805.1 Succinivibrio sp.
CTCAGAAGCATGGACTTAAGATTGACGCTGATGTAGTGACTTTCCTGTCCTTATGCTGTGAAGGAAACCTTGTGGCGGTAGATCAGTTCTTCTCCATAGCCAAGATTTCCGGAAAGGACTTTATTGATCTTGAAACAGCCAAGGCTTATCTGGAATCAAGCAGCAGATACACCGGCTTTGAATTTTCAGAGGCGGTTCTGGCTCCTAATACAATTCGTGCATTTAACATTCTTGCGTCATTGTGTCAGACCAACTCCAACAGAACTCAGATACTGTCCATGGTTGTCTCAAATTTTGACAGGATGCTGTGGGTAATAAGAAAACTCAAAGAGCCTGAGAACGAACAGATTCTGAGATCCCGTAATTTCAAGGAACGTTCAGCATTTTTCAAATCAAATGGAATTGTACTGCCATCGACCAGTGATGTTCTTATAAAGGCAGCATCAACAATGCCTGATGATTTCTATGAATATCTTGTATCAGAACTTGCACAGGCTGCTAAGTATCTTCAGGAATTTGACGATAAGAAAGCCTACCAGTCACTTCAGAACATGGCTGTATCAGTGTATACATCCTCAGTACGAGAGTTAAAGAAACTGTAATGACCCAGAATATTAAAAAGATAGGCGTACTGGGAGGAAGCTTCAATCCTCCTCATAATGATCACATCAGAATTGCCGAGTATATTAAGAACAGACTGTCACTGGATAAGTTCATTATTGTTCCTAACGCACAGCCTCCTCATAAGGATACCTGTCATGTAGGATTTGAGCATCGCAGAAAAATGCTGGAAATTCTTGCTGCTCAATATGACGATCTTGAAATCAGTGATATTGAAAGTGATCCGAATGTACCTCACTACACCATTGATCTGATTGATAAAATCAAGAATCTTTATCCACAGTCATCCGTATTTTTCTGTATGGGAATGGATTCGCTTATATATCTTGATAAATGGAGAAATGGTCTTTCGATAACAGAAAAATGCAATATTGTGGTTATCGGTAGAAAGGGATACTCCATAGAGGAATCTAATCCTCCTGTGAAAGAATATCTAAAAACTCATGGAGTATATGAGGATTCTGAGGACTTTTCACAGAAGCTTAATGAAGAAAAAGGCAACTGCTTTTTATTAAAAGAATGCTTTAATGATGTAAGTTCTAGTAAAATAAGGCTAGAATTTGACGAATTTTATAAAAACGATAAACATAAGAAAGATTTGTTTGATTATGCCGATAAATTTCCATATTCACTAAAATATCTTGATAAGGGAATTATCGAGTATATTACTAAGAATTCACTGTACAAAGAGAGAGAATCTTAATTTGGAAAACGAAATTTTAATTCAGAAGTGTATTAAAACTCTTGAAGACTCAAAGGCCCGAGATTTAGTAAGCATTGATGTAAAGGAACATTCATCAATTGCTGACAATATGGTGATCTGCACCGGCACCTCTAACCGCCACGTAAGTGCTATCGCCCAGAGACTTGTGGATAACCTTTACAAGGAAGGCTTAAAGCACATCAAAATTTCAGGTGAACAGCTTGGCGAGTGGGTTATCGTTGATACCGGCTCAATAATGGTTCATATTCTTCAGAACGAAGCTAGAGAAAGATATGAACTGGATGATTTATATCGCTGCATGGCTGCCGGATTTTAAAGCATGAAACTGATTATCATTGCTGTTGGCAACAAGATGCCATCATGGGTTACAGAAGCCTTTACAGACTATCAGAAAAGATTTCCTCCTGAGATGAAACTGGTATTAGAGGAAATTGCGCCTGTAAAACGTAACGGAAAAAACTCTGATGAAAAGGCAAAAGAGCTAGAGGCAAAGATGATCCTTGAGGCTTTACCAAAGAAAGCCTACATAGTTGCGCTAGATGAAAGAGGAAAGCAGTTTACATCCTTAGAGCTTGGTGACAAGGTTGGTGTCTGGCAGAACCTTGGAATGGATGTTGTGCTGATCATCGGTGGACCAAACGGACTTACAGATGAAGTAAGAAACAAGGCAAACGAACTTTGGTCACTGTCAAAGCTGACACTTCCTCACCCACTGGTAAGAGTATTTCTAGCAGAAACCATCTACAGAGGATGGAGTATCTACGCAAACTTACCTTATCATAGGGCTTAAGCTGTAAGAATATTTGAAAACCTCCGCAAAATTCGTTAAAAAAACGAAAATAAAGGTTATATATCGTTTTTTACCGTTAAAATAATAAATAAGTGCGGAGAATATAAGAAGAATTTAGAGAAAAAATTGTCAATTTTTAGCAGAAAAAGTCGACACGAGCGGTCACTTTTCAGAACACCAACAAAAAGGCGTTATTCATCTAGAGACGGACTAGGTAAGGAAAATCGTAACGAGGAACTTGAACTTAGAGTATTCCGTTCTAGAGTATTCATATGCATCGGTATTTCAATACTGATGGTGGTTATTCTTTTCTGCAATCTTTATTACCTGCAGATTATCTCCTACCAGGACTACAAGACCAGATCAAATGAGAACAGCATCAAGGTGATGCCTGTTGTTCCACCTCGTGGAATCATTTACGACAGAAATCATGTGGTACTTGCAGATAACTCTCCTGTTTACCATCTGGTTCTCTTCCCTAACAAGCAGGTCAGCACAAAGGATACAATCGAGGAGCTTGATAAGCTGCTTGAGCTGAATCTGTCTGAAAAGGACATTGCAAGATTACTGTATGAATCAAAGACCAGAAAGCGTTTCTCCGGTGTTGAGCTGTCTAACTTCCTCTCAGAGGAACAGATTGCAACCTTTGCGGTAAATTCATACAAATATCCTAACGCACAGATCGTGGCAAATCTGAAAAGATATTATCCTTTTGCAGATATTACAACCCACACCACAGGATACGTATCCAGAATCAACCAGAATGACGTAAAGAAGCTTGCAAGCACAGGCAAACTGGATAACTACGAAGGTTCAACCGAAATCGGTAAGCTTGGTATTGAAAAATACTATGAGGACTCACTGCATGGAGAAACCGGTTCAACAAAAGTTGAGGTTAACTCTCATGGACAGGTAATCCGCACTCTTAACTACGAGCCACCTGTTCCAGGAAAGGATCTGAAGCTTACAATCGATATCAGACTTCAGTACTACGCTCAGGAAATCTTTGGTCAGATGAAAGGTGCCGTTGTTGCAATCGATCCATCAAACGGTGAAATTCTGGCAATGTACTCAAACCCAAGCTATGATCCAAATCCTTTTGTTCGAGGCATCAGATCAGGTGAATACAAGAGACTTCTGGATAATCCGGGACATCCTCTGATCAACCGTGCAACTCAGGGTGGTTACGCACCAGCATCAACAGTAAAACCACTGCTTTGTGTAATGGGCCTGAATGAGAAACTGATTACAACCAAGGGTAATTTCTTCGGAGCTCCATATTTCAAGCTGCCAGGTTCAACTCATCAGTTCCGCGACTGGAGAGCATGGGGGCACGGCTGGATGGATTTATACAGAGCAATTGAAATTTCCGCAGATACCTATTTCTATGATCTTGCATACAGAGCAGGTATTAACAGAATCCATGACTATCTGGACAGATACGGTTTCGGTAAAAAGACCGGTATTGATATCTCAGAAGAATCATTGGGAATCAATCCTTCAAGAGACTGGAAGAAATCACGTTTCAATCAGCAGTGGCATCTGGGTGATACAGTACCAATCGGTATTGGTCAGGGCTACTGGACTTCAACCCTGATGCAGCTTGCCAAGGCACACTCTACCCTAGCAAATCGAGGCGTTACCAAGACTCCTCATCTGCTCAAGGAAATGGTTGATCCTTCAACCAATGAAGTAACCGAGTACGTGCAGGAAGAGCCGGAAGATACACTGAAGGTAACAAATCCTCAGTATTATGAGGACTGCAGAACCGGTATGTATCTGGTTGTTAACGGACCTGAGGGCACCGGACGAAGAGCTTTCTTCGGAGCCAAGTACAAGGCAGCCGGTAAATCAGGAACCGCTCAGGTGGTTTCAATTAAACAGGGTGAAAAATACAACGCAGCAAAACTTAAGGTAGAGCATCGTGATAATGCGCTGTTCGTTGCCTATGCTCCGTTCAAAAAGCCACGTATCCTTGTAGCAGTTATTCTTGAGAACGAGGGTGGTGGTTCTACCAAGGCCGCACCTGTTGCAAGAGCAATGATTGATAAGTACCTTCTGGATCTGTATCCAAACGGATATATGGGTGATCCAGAACCTCAGGTAGTTAAGTTCGGAATGGGCGGAACAGTAGTTTTACAGTAAAGATAAGACAACAGACACAGATATCAAGAAGTAAAAATGTCAGAAGATAAAAATACATTAAGTCAGGTAAACAGTAACAGCATTGGAAGAAACTTCTTTTCCAGACATCACGTTGATCTTCCACTGATGTTCGGACTGTTTCTAGCTCTGTGTTTCAGTCTGTTTGTTCTGTACTCAGCATCAGGTCAGCATGCTGACATGCTGATTCGTCAGATTACAAGAACTGGTGCCGCTTTCGTTCTGATGATTGCAGTGGCCCAGATTCCACCTAAATACTTTGCAAAGGCATCAACCTATCTTTACATCATCGGTGTCATACTGCTGGTAATGGTTGAGCTGTTCGGTGATATTTCAAAGGGTGCTCAGAGATGGCTAAATCTTGGTATTGTAAGAATTCAGCCATCTGAATTTTTCAAAGTGGTTATGCCTCTGTCTGTTGCAGCCTTTCTTGCAAAAACTGCCCTGCCACCAAAGCTTCTGCATACAATCTGTTCCTTCGTCATTGTAGGTATTCCAACAGTGCTGATCCTGATGCAGCCTGATCTGGGTACAGCAGCTCTGGTTTCTGTTGCAGGATTTATCTGTATCTTTATTGCAGGTCTTTCCTGGTGGTGGCTGATTACAGGTGCAATTGCAGGCGCAGCTGCACTTCCAGTCATCTGGAATTTCGTACTTCACGATTATCAGAAACAGCGTGTTTTCACTCTGTTAGATCCATCATCCGACCCTCTGGGTGCCGGTTACCACATCATCCAGTCAAAGATTGCAATTGGCTCAGGTGGTCTTTATGGAAAAGGATGGCTTCAGGGAAGTCAGTCACAGCTGGACTTCCTTCCAGAGCCTCATACTGATTTTATTTTCGCAGTGTTATCAGAAGAAACTGGACTTGTAGGTTTCCTCATTCTTATATCACTCTACTGTTTTATAATCGGCAGATGCGTTGTCATCACCCTGAATGCACGTCATAACTTTGAAAGAATTCTGTGTGGAAGCTTTACCTTTACATTTATGTTCTACATCTTTGTTAACATCGGTATGGTTTCTGGAATTCTGCCGGTTGTAGGTGTTCCTCTGCCACTCATCAGTTATGGCGGAACTGCAATGATTACACTGATGATCTGCTTTGGAATAATGATGTCGATTCACACACATAAACGAGTAAGTTTCTTTAAAAAGGATAAATAAGGAGGCTGCACGTATAGTGCAGGCAAAAATAGAAAGAATGAAAAAAACAATTAGTAAACTTGCCATAGTACTGGGATTATCCTTTTTTACAGCCACATCCGTTCATGCTGCGCCAAATCTTGATGAACTTGCAAAATATGCAGGAGTAGATGTACAGACACTTAAAGATGCAAAATCTCAGGCTGTATATCAGCAGAAAATTATTGATGCAATCACCCGTCCTTCAGAGGGTAAGCCTTGGTGGCAGTACAGAAAGATCTTTATTACCACCTCAAGAATCGAGGCTGCTGTAAAGTTCTATTTTGAAAACGAAAAAACACTTTTAAAGGCTCAGAAGGACTTTGGTGTTCCTTACGAGATTATCTGTGCAATTATCGGAGTTGAAACCTTCTTCGGAAAGAATATGGGTAACTGGAGAGTTCTGGATGCCCTGTATACATTAGGATTCAATTTCCCTAAGAGAGAAGCTTATTTCTCCAAGGAATTTGCAAGATTCGTAGCCTTGGCATCAAGAGAAGAGTGGAATTACGACGACATCAAAGGCTCATATGCAGGTGCAATGGGTATGGGTCAGTTCATGCCTTCAGCATATCTTG
The DNA here is from genome assembly GCA_045634805.1 of Succinivibrio sp. Classification (GTDB taxonomy): domain Bacteria; phylum Pseudomonadota; class Gammaproteobacteria; order Enterobacterales; family Succinivibrionaceae; genus Succinivibrio. Next base: position 6,062 of record JAZRAY010000246.1, read on the forward strand.
ATTATGCAGTTGACTATGATGGTGACGGCTATGTAAATCTTTTCACTAACAGAGAGGATGCAATCGGCTCTGTTGCAAACTATTTCAAAGGTCACGGCTGGCAGACAGGAAGAGGTATCTACTATCCTTGCCATATCAACAATGCAGATCCAAAAGCTCTGATGGATAAACAGTGGAATCTGACTGTTCAGGAGCTGTATGCATCTGGTGCCACAACCAAGGTTAACCTAAGCCCAAATCAGAAGATAAGACTGTTTGCTTTTGACCTTGAAAACGGACAGAAAGGTTATGCCGTCGGTCTTGAGAATTTCCATACAATCATGAAATACAACACCTCTCAGTTATACGCCAGAGCTGTATATGAACTCTCAGAGTTTATTGCCATGGGTGTAAACAAGGAAAAACAGAGACAGGGAAAAAAAGTAGTCCACAGAAGTAAAAAGCCATAGACATAAAAAATAAAGTCTATTGTTCTATTTGTTAAATTTCATAATAAAAGACTTTTAAGTAAAGCCAGCACTAATTAAAATGTTAGGGCTTAAAAGTCTGTTTTAATGCCGATGAAAATGGAGACCCTTTATTTTATGAAAAACTTAAAATTTATAGCTACCATTATTACTGTTTCAGCGGCACTTGTTCTTCAGGGATGTTCATCTTCAGGTGGCTCCCCTTCATTCTCAGGTTCATACAGATACGGAACAGGTCCAAACAAGACTAAACCACAGCCTCAGACAGAAAAGGTCAATATCAACGGCATCGGTGGTGCAGTACCAAAATATGAGTACCAGCGAGTTGGCGGATGCAATAAGGATTATAGAGTTTTAGGAAAGAACTACATGATCTGGAACGGCACCACATCATACGTCGAGGAAGGAACCGCATCCTGGTATGGTCCAGGCTTCCACGGACAGAAGACCTCAAACGGTGAAATCTATGATCAGAAGGGATTCACTGCAGCTCATAAGAATCTGCCACTGCCATCTTATCTTAAGGTTACCAACCTTCGTAACGGCAAGAAGGTTATCGTTCGTGTAAATGACCGTGGTCCTTTCGTTGGAGACAGAATTCTTGACCTGTCAGAGGGTTCAGCACGTGCAATTGATATGGTTGGAACCGGAACCTCAAAGGTTAGAATCGAGCTTATCAACGTAAGTGCAAACGGAACATATACCAATGCATACGGTAAGCCTGCCGGAACAGTTCGACAGCAGTATGCAGGAGTGGTTAACAAGAATACCTCAACCTATCAGCATATCGGAGCTGCAACCTCAAGATCAGCAGGAAGTGCAAATACAGGCTATTCCAATACCGGATATACTAATACCGGCTACATAAAAACTAATAATCAGGGAATAACATCTAATACAGTTCCAGGCTGGTATGTTCAGCTAGTTGCATGTAATTCTGATCTGATGGCAAATGAGATTAAGAATAACGTTCAGACTAAGATTTCATACCCTATCGTAATCAGAAAGGAAGGAAACATTAACAAGGTTCTGGTTGGTCCTTTAAATGAAGCTTCTGCAAGAAATGCTGCCGCATCTCTGAAGAAAAAAGGGTATACTGATTGTTTTGTAAAAAGTTTTTAAAAAAGAAAACTAGGAAATAAAAATGTCATTAAAAAAGGTTCTAAAAACTACATTATTAGTTACGGCTCTTGTTTCTGGTTTAAGTGTTTCCGCAGAGGACAACATTCCAGATCCTTTTGCTCAGATGAAGGCTAATGCTGACTCAGCTGCACCTTCTGCCGTTCCTGCTAATGGAGTTGCACCTGCCCCAATTGTAATTCCAGAGCCACCAGTATTCGATGCTCAGTCATGGGTACTAATGGATTACAGTTCAGGAAGAGTTATCTGTGAGCACAATTCTCACGAGAAAATCTGGCCTGCTTCATTAACCAAGATGATGACTGCATATGTCATCGGTATGGAGCTTAAAGCCGGCAGACTTCACATGGAAGATGATGTAACCATTACTGAAGATGCCTGGGCCAAGAAGTACACCGATTCATCAAAGATGTTCATCGAAGTGGGTAAAACCATTAAGGTTGGAGATCTTGTAAAGGGAATCATTATCCAGTCAGGTAACGACGCATGTGTTGCAATGGCAATTCATCTTGCAGGCACACAGGAAGGCTTCGTTTCTGTAATGAACAACTACGCTGCCCAGCTTGGACTAAAGGATACCCATTTCTCAAATGTTCATGGTCTTTATGATGAGCTGAACTATTCATCAGCTTATGATATGGCACTGTTAGGCAGAGCAACCATCAGAGATTTACCTGATGAGTACCCTCTATACAGCCAGAAGGACTTCACCTTCAACGGCATCAAGCAGATGAACAGAAACCGTCTGCTATGGGACAAGTCAATCAATGTTGACGGTATTAAGACCGGTCACTTATCTCAGGTTGGATATAACCTTGTAACCTCAGCAACCAACGACGGTATGAGACTGGTTGCATCAGTAATCGGAGCTAAATCAGAGAAGCTACGTGCCGACTACAACAAGGCTCTTTTAACCTATGGTTTCCGTTATTTCCAGCAGTACACACCTGTTACAGCCAACAAGGTTCTGTTAACCAGAAACGTACGTATGGGTAAGACCAATCAGGTTCGTCTTGCAATTCAGAAGGATCTTAACCTAATGATCCCACGTGGCCGTCAGGGTGACATCAAGCTAGGCTACAGATTAAAGAAGAGTGTCTTCACTGCTCCTATCAACAAGGGCGATGAGCTTGGTGTAATTGAAGTTAAGATTGATGACAACGTAATCTCTACAGTTCCTCTGGTTTCTGTAGATGTTGTTGAAGAATGTGGCTTCTTCGGAAGATTATGGGATAAGATCTGTTTATTCTTCTCATCCGATGAAGAAGTTGTTGAAGAGGCCTAATACCTTTACAGGAGAAAATTCTATCCAGAACAATGGATAGAATTTGTACAAAGTTATGACTGATTCATATAATAAATTAGAGAAACTCATGGAATTTCCATGTGTTGTGGGATTCAGAGTTATTGTTGATGCATCAATTGTGAATTCACTTGGTGAGGTTGAAAAAGCCATAAATGAGGTTGAAGCCGGAATTATGCAGAAAATTACCGATGAACCTCGCAAAAGTTCAAAAGGAAACTATGTTTCCTACACAATACCTGTAAAAGTAAATAAGGCAGAGAACCTAAAACTTTTATACGAAAAAATTAGTGCATTACCTTGCGTTAAACATGTAATTTAAGGAAGTTATGTCATATCAAGATCAATCTGAGATGAGGTTTTCCTCTGATATGTCTAGCTTTTTAAAGGCAGTAGGCTATATCGGTCTATTGGCTTTATTTATTGGAATTCTATTCCTGGTACTAGGCTGTTTCAGAATTTCTAGCTTTGCATTCAAAACCTATGAAAGCATAGACAAGATTCCTTATAACAAAGTTGGTCTTTTACTTGGCACCTCCTCTCTAAATTCAAACGGTCAGCCAAATGATTACTTCACCTACAGAATCATTGCGGCTGCACAGTTATTCAAATCAGGAAAGATTGATTACATTCTGGCATCCGGAGATAACCTGCATCACTCCTATAACGAGCCAAGACAGATGATTAGAGCTCTGGTCAAGGCTGGTGTTCCTGCAGACAGAATCGTAGCTGATTTTGCCGGAATCTCTACACTGGACTCAGTTATCAGAGCAAGAAAGGTATTTCTGCTTAAGAATGTAACCATTATCTCTCAGGATTTTCAGAATGAACGCGCTCTGTTTATTGCAGATAACTATGATCTGAATGCAGTTGGCTTCAATGCGTTAAGTCCAAACTATGGCTTCTTCTCGAAGGTTGCCATAAGAGAGTTCTTTGCCAGAATCAAATGTGCTTTGGATGTTTACCTGTTAAAGAGTCAGCCAAAATTCCTGGGCAAACCAGAGTCTATTGGCAAGTCAGCTCTTCCAAAGGAAATGTCAAACAAGCCAAAGAAGCTGACCTCTCCACTTAAGTTCATAACTGACAGTGCTCAGGTTCTAAAGGAAAAGGCTCGTATTGCTAAATATGAACCAATTGCCAAGAAGACTACTGATAACGCAAAGATGATCAAGAAGAGAGTTGAGCAGGCTGAATACGAGTATTACATTCCTGAGGCAAGAGTTCAGGAAAACAAAAACATTATCGATAAACAGCAGATTGAGGTTCTCAGTGAAGAACAGACCGAGGCACTTGAAGAAGCAAATGAGGTTGCATCAGAAAGTCTGAATATCGGAACCACAAACACGTATATCGATCCGAACATTCCTGCAAAACCAAATATTCAGGCAAATCCTGATTAGAAAAGAAATTAAAGTTAATTGATGGTCAGCTTTCAGCTGGCCATTGTTTTATCTGCGGCTACACCAGAGCCAGAGTATCCTTGTCGTAGTTTGTAATCATAAGCTCATTTACAGCATTTCTCTTTGAGATATTTGAGTTGATTCTACGACTTACAGCAACGGTGTTGATATTAAAGTCTTTGTAAAGCTCTCTTATATGAGGAACATCTGAGTTTGACTGCAGGAATTTAATTCCCCTCTTATGCAGCTCTACACAGAACTCATACAGTCTTAGGTGTTCATCCTGTTTAAATGACTCTGACTGATACTGAGTGAAATTTGCTGTCTTAGATATTGGGAAATATGGTGGGTCAAGATATACAAAAGCATCATCAGGAATAACCTCAAGCAGTGACTGGTAATCCTGATTGAGAATGCTGATGTTCTTCTGATTCAAAAAGGCGGAACAGGCCTCCAGCGTTGGAGTATCACAGATAGTTGGATTCTTGTAATTTCCAAAAGGAGTATTAAAGTAGTTTTTCTTGGAGACTCTATAAAGACCGTTATAGCAGGTTTTCATAAGGAAAATGAAACGAGCAGCCCTCTCAACAGCAGTTCTTTTATCAAAATCCGGATCTCTGTCCCAGGCTCTGATTTCATCAAAAAGCTTCCTGTCATAAATCAGAGTGGAAAGATAAAACTCCAGTTCACCAAGATTGGATTTGATTACATTATATGCATTGATAAGCTCAGAGTTTGAATCATTGATAATTGCCCTATCAAAATTCAGCGCCATCAGTACAGCACCAGAACCGACAAATGGTTCAACATAGGTTGAGATATGCTCTGGAATGTACTGTAACAGGCTAGGAATACTTGTTGTTTTTCCTCCTACCCATTTTACGAATGGTTTTAGGTTTGGAAAATTGTTTGGGCTATGCATCTTAGAAAAACTCCTTATATTCCCTATATTTTACAGAATTATGAGGTTATTTTTCTCACGTGATACGTTATTGCTCAGATTTTTAACAAAAAAAAAAGGAGGAACAAAGTCCTCCAGAATTAAATAACTACAAAGATTGAGGAAAATTAAGAAACCTTAGCGGAGGTAGGATTGTAAAGTCCAACCTTCTCTCTTTTCTTACCAGCAACACTTTCTTCACTTAGAGTTACATACTTAACGCCCTGTCTATCGTGATAAGCATAGGCAAGATGTAACATACCATCTGAAGACTGCATTACAAATGGGTACTCGTACTGCTTGTTATTGGTACGATTCTCTTCACCCACATATCCCTGTCCAAGTTCAATATTTCTGATCATAGGGAAGGTCTTTCCGCCATCCTCTGACAGAGCAATTGCTACCGGGCAGCGTAATCCTGGCCATGCAGCCTTACCCTTTACAGGATTAGGTGTGCAGGTTGGATTGTATGCAATAGCAATACGTCCGCTCTTAAGCTTGATTGCACTGATACTTGAATTATTGTTTGGCAATGGAGTAGGAACAGGAACACTCCAGGTATCGCCATTGTCCAGTGACTCACTTCTGTAGATGAAGTCAGCTTCTCTACTGCGCATAAATGCAACCAGATGAGAATCTTCAAGCTCTACAACGTTAGCATGAACACGACCAGAGCTCTGAGGCATATCAACCTGTCTCCAGGTCTTACCTTGATCATCAGAGATCTGGAATGCGGTAGGATCACCTGACAGACCATCTGGAGAGTCAGTACACAGCCAGTTTGAGAAGATCCAGCGACCGTTCTTTAGAACCTGAATAGGCTGACGGCAGAAGGTACCCTCGCGGGCAAACATGGTTTCGTACTTGCTCCAGGTCTTACCGCCATCAGTTGATTTCTGGCAGCGAACCTGAGAAGTGTACTGCATGTTGTCCTTGCCTTCTGTTCTTGCCTTCTGTGCAGTGTACATACACCATACAGCATTATCAGGACCGTAGAATAATGAAGGATTCTGCTCACTGCGCTCAGGATCGGATGAAACCTGAACCGGCTCAGACCACTTGGTATCACCGTGCTTTAGAGAAGCACAGACGATACTTACATCAGGGCTGCCTTCAAAAGATCCTGCAAACCAGCAGCATAATAAATCCTTGTTTGGCAACTCTAAAATTGCAGGTGAGTGAGCTGTACGATATGGGCCTGGAGGAAGCAGAGCTTCAACGGTATTCATGCCCTCATTCTCGTACATGGTGCCATCATTTGTAAGACCAGGTAATTTCTTATAATTCATTTTATTCTCACATTACTGGTAGTTTCATTACTACTTTTAAATAATCGTTCTGAGATTCAAGATGCTTACAGGCTTTGTGAGCATCCTGAGGGAAGGCTACCCATGACATACCCTCTTCAATTCTGAAGGTATGTGATACAGGACCTTTGAACATTTCGCGCTCTTTTTCCTCTGAGTAAGGAACACTCTGAGTCAGGCGTGAAATATCTTCCCAGACAACAATCTCTGAACCAGACAGGATAATCTGAACATCAATGTACTTGCGGTGAGCTTCATAATCTCCGCTATCCACAGGGGAGGTACTCCCCTGCTGAATCATAAAGAATCCACCGTTGAACTCATAACGTCCGACTTTCTTGTCAGTCAAAGCATTCAGAGCATCTAAACCAGCCTTTAGATTTGGAAGCATGCTCTGATACTTCATGAGATTTTCAGTTCTGTCTATAATCATGCCATCACCTTTGTTTCAACAACACGTCCAGCCTGGTGACGATTCATTACAATAACAAATGTACCTAGAGCTACTGCAGCAATTGAAGTAGTCATATCTGGGCTGATGAAGCCTAAGGCAACGACGAATGACAGCACTCTCTGCCAGACTGGCATAGTGGTCTTGTAGTAACCTGCAACAGTCAGAGCCAGGAAGTAGGTACCGATCAGAAGCTGAATTGCACCGATAACAATCTCGATGATTGAACCTTCCAGAAGAATTGCTGGGTTGTATACGAATACGAATGGAACCATGAAGCCAACCAGTGCGAACAGCATACCGTTGATGCCGGTCTTCATAGCATCCGCACCTGCAATACCGGCAGCAGTGTAGGAAGCCACACATACAGGAGGAGTAATCTGAGCCATAATGCCGTAGTAGAATACGAACATGTTAGCGCACAGAGCATCAACACCTAATGCACGGATAATTGGAACGAACAGGATAACACCAACCAGGTATGCGGCAACTGTTGGAA
>JAZRAY010000247.1:0-5559 GCA_045634805.1 Succinivibrio sp.
TGTTTGATCTACACTCCAGTTTATTTTATCTACTACTACTCCTAAAAATATATAAAATGAAAAATTAGCTAATTTACTTTATACTTAAATTAGCTAATAACGGAGAACTATATTATGATTGAAGCTTTTGCAACGGCTACCGAGCTGAAGAATCAGTTAGGAAAATATTTGCAGATGGTTATTGATGGTAATGAAGTGATTCTGACTAAAAATGGACAGGAAATCGGACGTATTATTCCTAAGACTAAGGTTGTTTCATATTTGACAGACTCTCTTACAGGCATAATTAAAGGTAATTATGATTATGGGAAAGAAAAGGAAGAAGCATTAAGGAAGAAATATGAAAGTCTTGATTGATGCAAATATTATTCTTGATGTTCTTCAGAAAAGGGAACCTCATTTAAGAGCTTCTGCTATTGTCTGGAAATTATGTGAAACTAAAAAGATTACGGGGTAGGAGCTGTATTTATAATTACGAGAAATGTTGAAGATTTTGTCAAAAGTTCAATTCCAGCATATACACCTTTAGAGTTTTTAGAACGTATTGACATCTAAAAAAATGAGCTCTTAAAACAAGAGCTCATCTTACATTATCATGCAGAGCATTGAGAACGGAGATGCTCTGCAAAGTCATTTTTACATGAATACTGAAAGTATCAGTACCTCAACACAGCCGATTGCCCAGGCAATGGTAGTTGGTGCGGTCCAGACCTTTAACTGATCCTTTACCTGACTGATTCCCAGTAATCTGTTAACAACCCAGAAGAATGAGTCATTGAAGTAGCTGGCGAATAATGAACCTACGCAGCATGCAATTGCACCCAGCATTGGATTAGCTCCAGCTGCAATTACGATTGGAGCGGTAATACCTGCTGCTGTAATCATTGCTACTGTGCCTGAACCCTGAATGAAACGGACGCAGGTAGCAATAATCATTGGCAGTAGAACTACAGGAATGCTTGCTGCAGCAAAACCCTGAGCAATATAGGTACCAAGGCCGGAATCCTTAATGATCTGACCTAATGCACCACCGGCACCGGTAACCAGAAGGATAATACCTGCTGATGCCATGCCTTTTTCCATCTCCTTAACTGCAGTTTCCTTATCAACGGTAGGAATCAGAGTTGCAATTGCAACCAGAAGACCAATACCTACAGCGATAATTGGCTGACCCAGGAAGATAATGATGTTGAAGATTCCTTCCTTTAATCCTAATGCTGAAAGAATGGTGTTCATCAGAATCAGAAGAATTGGAAGTACCAGTGGGGTAAATGCCATGAATGCACTTGGAAGATTAGAGTCATCCTCGTTAAATGCAGCATCTGGATTGTAGTCACCTACAATCTTCTCTAAAAAGCCCTTGTCATTTGGAACCAGATCAAAGTGCTTGGTCAGATATGTCTTAGCATAGAACAGTACACCTAATACCATAGGAATTGATAGTACCAGGTTGATTAGAATGAATGTACCGACATCAATGTCAAAGATACCTGCTACGCCCAGAGGACCTGGAGTAGGTGGCACCATGGTGTGGGTGATAACAAGACCTGCTGCTAAAGCTGCACCGATTGCAACAACTGATTTATTTACAACCTTTGCAATAGCCTTGGCAATAGGAGAGAGGATCACGAATCCTGAGTCACAGAAAATTGGAATTGAAACAAAGAAGCCAGTTATAGCCATTGCCTCTTCTTCCTTTTTCTTTCCGAACAGCTTGATAAAGGTATATGCCATACGCTTTGCTGCTCCGGACATTTCAAATATCTGTCCGAGGATAACACCAAAGCCGATGATGATACCAATACCACCTAAAGTTCCTCCAAAACCTGAGGTGATGGATTTTATAATTCCAAGAGTATTTCCGTCTGCAAGTTTTGTGGTGTTAACAGGCATTCCTCCAATAACGCCTATGATTACAGTGGCAATGATCAGAGCTACAAAGCTATGAACCTTGGTTTTAAGTACCAGGAAGAATAGTACTGCAAGTCCGATAAACAGACCCAGCAGCATCTGGCCTCCACTTAGTCCTTCAATCATAATTAACTCCTTTGTGTATGTTTGTGTTTGTGGTGTTTATTTGTTGTAGTTTGGTCCGTATTCAGCAGCCAGTTTGACGGCTTCTACCATACTTACCTCGCTAACAATATTCTTTCCTGCAATATCAAAGGCTGTGCCGTGATCTACTGAGGTTCTCAGAATAGGCATGCCTGCAGTAATGGAAATGGTTCTTTCAAAATCCAGGGTCTTGGTGGCGATATGTCCCTGATCGTGGTACAGCGACAGTACACTGTTGTATCTTCCCTGATGTGCCTGATGGAAAACTGAATCAGCAGGAACCGGTCCTACAACATTAAAGCCTTCATCCTGAAGCTCCTTACATGCAGGGGCAATTACATTTACCTCTTCCCATCCGAAAAGACCATGCTCTCCTGAGTGAGGATTCAGACCTGCAACCGCCATTGTTCCTTCTGTTACACCAAGTTTCTTTAGAGCATCGGTGCAGCGTTTTACATAATCCTTGATTCGGTCCTTCTTGATCATGCCAAGCATTTCTAGTAGAGAAACATGTCTTGTCAGGAAGAAAACACGTAGCTTATGAACCTGGAACAGGGTAAGAGGATCTGGAGTCTTTGTAAGAGCTCCGAAGATTTCGGTATGACCGATGAAATTGATATTTCCTGCACGCAGTGATTCCTTGTTGATTGGAGGAGTTGCCACTGCCAGAACCTCACGGTTCATTGCAAGCTCTATGGCTTTTTCAATGTATTCATAGGCAGCCTTGCCGCACATGCCGTTTACTTTTCCAAAAGCAAATTTGGACATATCAATATTGTTAAGGTCAATCAGGTTAAGAACTCCTTTCTGGTACTTTCCTTCCTTTGGTGAATTAACAATATTTACTGTCAGCTTTACCTTGGTAATTTTGATTGCCTGTTCGATGATCTGATGATCTCCAACAACTATTACATCAGCAACATTCATTGCTTCATCAGAGACAAGTGTCTTTACAACAATCTCAGGGCCAACACCTGCTGGATCTCCGATTGGTACAGCAATTAATGGTTTTGTCATTTCCTGTTTCTCCTAAACATTCTGTTAAATTGATAATCTCTTCTTCAGGTAGTTGACGCAGTCAATGAGCGCGTCCTGATTTCCCTGACTTCCACCTTTGGTAACTATATGACAGCCATCCAAAGGTCCGCCCTTTATGTATCCGTAAGCTGCAAGAGGAAGCACCTCATCCTCAAGGGTGATACCTGCAGCCTTAACCTTCTCGCAGACTGCCACGGTGATATCTCCTCCACAGCAGTAAAGTCCCTTGAAGGCTTTAACCTTTTCAAAGATTCGAATCGTGATTTCTGCAAAGGCATTGTTAATGATTGCCGATACTTCATCCAATGAAAGATTCATTTTCTTCATATAAGGTTTAAAATCAATTCTTTTCTTAAGATCAATACCATCTCCGATGACAGTTGAGATAGGGAACTTGTCGTAGTTTTCGACAATTGAATCAACAACTCTGCAGATCTCCTTCTCACGACGTTCTTCCGATTCTAAAAATTCCTTTGTTACTACCGTTTCACTTACAGTTCTCTGCATAATCTTAAGTTTGTCGACCTGTCTTGCTGTGGTTGGATGAACACTTCCCACAACAACCAGAACGTGGCTCTTGGCAATCTGATTTTTAGGTTTGATTGCCTTACGGGCCAATGCTGCGGTAAATGCTCCTGAGTCTACAGCGAGCACCTTCTGTTTACTTGTCATCACAGCATCAGCAATCAGATCAAGATCTTCCTGGGTTACTGCATCAAAGATGATGATGCGGTTTCCCTTACTGATTTTCTCCTTGATAATGTCTGCAAGATGATGCTTTCCATTCATCATGTCTTCAGAGTAGATATTGGTGGTTCTGTATTTTGACTGCTGTTTGATGATGGTGGAGACTTTTGCAACTTTGACGGGACATTTAGGATCGATTGCTATATCTGTCTTGTGGAGAAGGGCTCCGTTAACGAGAAGATATCCGCCTACCACTGTTCTTCCTGAGGAGGGGAAGGTCGGAACCACAATTGCCGTATACTGTTCCCCGAGTGAATCAAGCATTGCATCCGTCTCAGCTCCTATGTTGCCTCTTAGGGTGCTGTCGATTCTTTTTGAATATACCTTGGTATCACGACTTTTTAGTTTTTCGCAGACCTCATATATTCTGTTGTAGGCATCTTTCTTTGGAATTGCTCTGCTGTCGGTAGGATAGATAATACAGTCAATGGCATCTGATTTCATATTATCTATCATTGAAGAGTTAAGAATACTTATTGAGTTGAAATCACTCTGTTTTAGCTGGACGCCAGTGGCGTTTCCTCCTGTCAGATCATCAGCTATAACAACACACTGTGTCATATATACTCCGATATGTTTGTTTGATTGATGGTTATATTTAGTTATATTGACTGATTTAAATCTACTTTAAGTATATCCCAGATTGCCACAAAAACTACTTATAAATAAATGCTGTAGACTGCATTTGAAAGGCATTTATGTTCACTTTTATGACTGTTTTATATGTATATATAAATGATGCTGACTGAAAACGGTCAATTGTTGTCTAATGTATTTTACATGCAGTTTCTAGGATGAGATGCATATAAGGTCTTACATGGTGTGAAAATGATTTGATTGATTCTAAAAGATTTTATAGGGGGAATAACTGTATCTATAAATGTTTGTTTTTGTGACTGAACTCCAAATTATCAGTACAACTGCTTTGTAATGCACTGAATTCAGACAAAAAAATTGCAGTGTCAAAGCCGGCACTGCAATATCCAATCACAACATCAAATTCATCAGTTAGATTTTATCCAACAAGGACAACTAACAATGATGCGAGAATATCAGAATCCTCTTCATAAATAAAAATGAAAGTACAAAAGATGATAACTGAGTAGCGATCATTTATTCAAAAATGTTGTGTATGTCATGGATTTTACGAGTTTTTTTACAAAAAATAAGTTTTCCTGACTAATTCTGTGACTTGAAAAATACTATTCCTCCTCCAAAGGAGAAAACATTGTCAAAGCCATTCTGGTTTACAATTCTGGAAGCTACATAGCTTGTGTATCCTGTGTTACAGAACATTACCACTTTTCTGTCTCTAGGAATCTCGTTAAATCTGTTTCTAAGCTCGGTAATAGGAATATTTACAGCTCCATCAATTGTCTCAGTCATAAATACAGGCTTAGGTCTTACATCGATAAGGTAGCTGTCCTTAAGATCTTCAGGGAAGGCCATTTTTACCTTGTTATCTATGATATTCAGCGCATTCATTCCAAGAATATTTACCGCATCCTTGGCGCTGTTGAATGGTGGAGCATAGCATAGCTCTGCATCCAGAAGATCGTGTACGCTGCCGTTCAGCCTCATTATGGTTGCAACAACATCTACTCTCTTTTCTACACCTTCCTCGCCAATTGCCTGAAGTCCTAAGATTCTTCCTTCTCTGGTAAACAGCATCTTATATAGAATCTGCTTTGCTCCAGGGTAATAACCGGCATGTGAATT
>JAZRAY010000248.1:0-3378 GCA_045634805.1 Succinivibrio sp.
GGGAAACATCCGACTCTGTCCAGCTTAGCTTCTTTAATGAAGTCTAAAAGCTCATTGAACTGTTCTTCAGTTTCACCTGGGAATCCTGCAATGAAGGTTGATCTGATTGCAATATCAGGACATACGCTACGCCATTTTTCAATTGAGCGAAGGGTCTTTTCGATATTGCCAGGACGCTTCATTGAACGCAGAATTGTTGGATTTACGTGCTGGAATGGAACATCAAGATATGGCAGAACCAGACCTTCACCCATTAAATCAACAACTCTGTCAGCCTCATCTGAAGGGTAGACGTAGTGAACTCTGATCCAGCGTTTTAAATCGCTTAGCTGACGAAGCAGAGCTGATAGGGAAGTCTTGTTCTTTTTAAGATCCATTCCATAGTCAGATGAATCCTGTGCAATCACAAGAAGTTCTTTTACTCCACGTCTTACAAGATCTGAAGCCTCATTGTAGATTGCATCACTAAAGCGTGAACGTAGAGGACCTCTCAGTGATGGAATGATACAGAATGAGCAGTGATGTCTGCAGCCTTCTGCAATCTTCAGATAAGCATAGTGAGGAGGGGTTAGAAGAATACCTGATGGGTTGACTGACTGTGCTGCTGAAGGATCAGGTGTTCCGACCAGACTGATGATTCCACGAATAACAGTGGCTCTCATTCCTGGGCCATAAACTGCAGCGACCTGAGGATATTTATCCAGGATTACCTTTGCTCTTGCTCCAAGACAGCCTGTTACGATAACTTTTCTTGAATAGTTTAAAGCTTCACCGATAGCCTGCATTGATTCTTCAACTGCAGGGCCGATGAAGCCACAGGTATTGACGATTACGGCATCACATTTGCTGTATTCGTTTTCTATTTCATATCCCATTGCAATCAGGACAGAAGTTAATCGCTGTGCATCAACAAGGTTTTTTGCACATCCTAGGGAAACAAGACCAATTTTAGGTGATTTACGCATGCGTTTATAATTCGTTAAGTTTTATGTTATGAATAGCCAAAAGCCAGGATAAAATCCTGGCCTTAAATATATTTATAAAGTTATTAAGCCTTAAAAGCGCCCTGTAGAGGAGGAACAACCTGCTTCTTACGGCTCATAACACCTGGCATCCACATATTGTCTGACTTCTGGGTGCCTAAAGCGTTAATGATGATGTCCTCTTCATCAGAAACTAATAGAAGCTCTGAACCTTCCTTCATGATGTCGGTTAGAACTAGAACAGCTGAATGTCTGCCTTCAGACTTAACAGCAGCAAGCTCTTTCTTTAATGACTCCTTTAACTCTGGGGTAACCATTGATAAAGAAATCAGCTCCAGCTGACCGATACCAATCTTCTTGCCGCCCATGTCGAAATCCTTGAAGTCACGGAAGATCAGGTCACGTGGAGAAGCGTTCAGATTTGACTTAGCCTTGAACATTTCCATGCCTAAAGCTTCTAAATCAGAAACGTTAGCAATCTTAGCAAGCTCCTGTGCAGCCTTCTTATCGAACTCGGTGCAGGTTGGGCTCTTGAACAGAACAGTGTCTGATAGGATTGCACATAACATTGCGCCTGCGATATCAGCAGGAATAGTTACGTTGTAGTAATCTGCAACCATCTTGATGATGGTGTTTGAACAGCCGTATGGCTGAATCCAGCACTCTAGAGGAGTATCGGTGGTTACATCACCTAGCTTGTGGTGATCAACGATACCAAGGATCTTAGCATCCTTAAGATCAGCAGGAGCCTGTGCTAAGTCTGAGTAATCAACTAAATAAAGTTCCTTTGATGCAACAGAAGTTACAACCTCTGGAGCCTTTAAATTGAATTTATTTAAAACAAACTCTGTCTCTGGAGCAGGAGTACCCTGAGCAACTGCAGTTGCCTGAATACCACGCTGGTTTAAAACGTGTGCAAATGAAATAGCTGAAACGATAGAGTCTGTATCAGGATTCTTATGACCTAGAACCAAAACGCTCATTGAAATGTCCTCAATATACTTGGATTTATGGTACGAATTAAATTGTGATGTATTTTACACTGAAAATTGAGATTTTTATCTAAAAATTTTCTGTTTTGACAAAGAATTTTCAGCGTTAAATCTCTGCTTCCGCATTTTCCAGTTCTTCCTGTTTTGTCAGCCAGCAAAGCTCTGTTTCATCAAGCTTTTCGCTGTATTCTGAACGCTGAATTGATAGCTCTTCAACCTTTTCTTTCTGTGTCTGATAAAGAGTGCTGTCAGAGAGTGTCTCATCGATTTTTGCAATCTCTGCTCTTAGCTTTTCCATGGTCTTTTCAAGCTGTTCAATCTCTTTTTTCAGCGGTCTTAAAGCCTGTCGTTTCTGGGCTTCAAGTTTTTTCTGCTCTTTAGTCTTAAATGAAGAAGCTGAAGATGAAAGAGTCAGCGAATTGTCCTTTTTTTGTGCAAGCTGTTCTTTATATTCTCGGTTCTTCTGATTTAAGAATTCCTGATAGTCATTCAGATCACCGTTGAATTCTGTAACATTGCCGTTATCGATCAGCCACAGCTTATCAGCAATTGCCTCCAGAAGGTGTCTGTCATGAGATACCAGAATCAGAGCTCCCTGATAGGATGAAAGGGCAATGGACAGTGCCTCACGCATATCAAGATCAAGATGGTTTGTTGGCTCATCAAGTAAAAGCAGATTTGGCTTCTGATAGGCAACAATTGCAAGTGCCAGTCTTGCCTGCTCACCGCCGGACATGGTCTCAACCTTGGCAGTAGCCTTATCGCCGCTGAAGGAGAATGAACCTAGGAAGGTTCTTAAATCCTTCTCCTTGGCATTAGGATCAATTGCTCTTAGATGATCAAGACCACTCATCTGACCTGAAAGCTGATCAAGCTCATGCTGGGCGAAGTAGCCGATTTTAATTCCCTTACCTAAGGTTACAGTTCCATGTACAGGCTTTAGAACATTGCACATGGTCTTGATAAGAGTTGACTTACCCTGACCGTTCTTACCTAAAAGACCGATTCGATCACCTGCAATCAGCATCAGATTGATGTTCTTTAAAATGACATCATTCTCTGAGTAACCGGCATCAAGATTCTTCAGATCTGCAAGAATATCAACTGTTCTCTCAGGCTCTGCAAACTGAATATGGTAAGGTGATTCCTCAGCTGTAACTGCGGTAAGTTTCAGTCTGTCGATGGCCTTTAACATACTCTGAGCCTGCTTGGCCTTGCTGGCTTTGTATCTGAATCTTTCCACAAAGTCCTGCATATGAGCCAGGGCAGCTTCCTCTCTTTTTCTCGAGGCTTTCTCATTTCTGATTCTTTCAGCTCTGAGTCTCTCATAATCAGAATAATTACCTGTATAAGAAACAAGCTTGCAGGATTCAAAATGAAGAACGTGAGAACAGAATGTATCA
>JAZRAY010000249.1:0-3899 GCA_045634805.1 Succinivibrio sp.
AGTCTGTTCTACGTAGACCATTTGATACCCTTGAAGAGTATTTTGACTATTCCAAGAAGAGACTGGATCGTGAGAATAAAGAATACGGTCTCTTAATTAAACTGGATGCTCTATATTATGCTTTCAGTATGATGCAGCCATACGGAGCCTACGTATTTGGCTTAGACAAGGACGGCAATCTTGATGCAAATGATGTTGGTCTTGCTAATAAAGGTGCTGTTGAGGGAATCGAGCTTGCCAAGAAGTTTTATGATGATTCCTGCATCCCAGAGTCTATTTTAGGTGAGGATGGTATTTATGAGCTTGATAACCTTTTCTGTTCAGGAAAAGTTGGAGCTGTAATTACTGGTCCTTGGGCTCTTGATTACTATAAGACTGCAGATATTGACTACGGTGTAACTCCTCTTCCAATTCTTCCTAACGGAAAACCTATGAGTTCTTTTTTGGGGGTGAAGGGATATGCTATTTCAACCTGGGCTAATGATTACGATTTGGCAGAAGAGTTCTTAAGATTTATCAATCAGCCTAAATATGTAAAACAGAGATATCTTGATACCAATGAGATCCCTCCTGTTAAGGCTGTAATGATTGATCCTGTTATTACAGAAAATGATGTTGCAAACGCAATCGCTGTTCAGGCAAGCCGAGCAATTCCTACACCTTCTATTCCTGAGATGGCTGAAGTCTGGAGTCCAATGGATGCCTCTCTACGTTCAATTTATGAGAATAACAAGTCTGTTAAAGACTCTTTAAAATCTGCAGTTGAACATGTTCATTATCAGATTGAAGCTTTCAGATCTGGTATGTAAAAAAACGGTCGCATTAGTTTGTTGTGCGACCGTCCCTGTGTTTTATCCCTGTCTTAAGCCTTTAGGCATTCAACAGCCTGTCTTTCAACACCTAGACAAAGTACGTATCTTTCTAAGAACTTATCAAAGCCTGCTACACCTGCTGGGGTAGGATCGATCTTTGAACCGTCAGCATCCTTGAATACACGGCTGTCTAAGAACTGAGGAAGAGTCTGCTTGTTGTTTTCTGCAGTTGCATAAGCTGCAAGTAGAGCAATACCCCAAGCGCCGCCTTCACCAGCAGTTGTCATAACCCATACTGGAGTATTCAGTGCATCTGCCATGATTGACTGACCAACGCCCTTAGTCTTGAATAAACCGCCATGACCTAACAGCTTATCAATCTTAACGTTTTCGCCCTTCAGAATATTCATACCAATTCTGATTGCACCTAATGAAGTATTCAGATTTGATCTGAACAGGTTTGCAACATTGAATTTTGAGTTAGGCATTCTTGCTAGAAGAGGTCTGCCTTCTGGCATGTTGGTGATGTTCTCACCTGACAGATAACCATAGGTAATGATGCCGTCACAGTCTGGAGCGCCGTTGTTTAGAGCCTCGTTGTAAAGAGTCTTGAACAGTGTGGTTGTATCCATCTCAATGTTTGCAGCTCTCAAGAAGTCAGCGAATAGGCCAACCCAGGCATTCAGATCAGAGGTACAGTTGTTTGCATGAACCATAGCTACCTGTAAACCATCTGGAGTGGTAACACAGTCGATTTCTCTGTGAAGTTTCTGTAATGCTTTCTCAAGAACAACCATTGCAAAAATAGAAGTACCTGCTGATACGTTACCGGTTCTTACTGCAACTGAATTTGTTGCAACCATACCGGTACCAGCATCACCCTCAGGAGGGCAGAGTAGACATCCAGGCTGCAGAGTTCCTGAAGTATCAAGTAACTTAGCACCTTCAGCGGTTAAGGTTCCTGCGTTCTCACCTGCAGTCAGAACCTTAGGCAGAAGCTGCTCTAATGTGTAAGGAAGTTTTTCTTCTTTTAGAAGATTATTGAATTTAGCCAGGTATTCCTGATTGTAATCCATCTTGTCTGAATCAATAGGGAACATACCAGCTGCGTCACCAACACCTAGAACCTTTTCACCTGTCAGTTTCCAGTGAACATAACCTGCTAGGGTAGTGAAGAAATCAACCTTAGAGATGTGATCTTCTTTATTTAGAATACACTGGTATAAATGAGAGATACTCCAGCGCTCTGGAATGTTGAACTGGAACAGGTCAGTTAATTTTGCAGCTGCTTCACTGGTGTTTGCATTTCTCCAGGTTCTGAACTGTGCAAGCTGATTTCCGTCTTTATCAAAAGCCATATAACCGTGCATCATTGCAGAGAAACCAATTGATGCAAGTTTTGTGATTGCAACACCGTACTGGTTCTTTACATCTTTTAGAAGATCCTGATAGCAGTCCTGAAGACCAGTCCAGATATCATCTAAATGGTAAGTCCAAAAACCGTTTTCCAGACGGTTTTCCCACTCGTGGGCACCCTGTGCGATTGGTTTGAAATCTTCAGGATTAATAAGAACGGCTTTGATACGGGTTGAGCCGAATTCAATACCTAGAATGGCTTTGCCCTCGGAAATGATATTTTTTAAGTCTGACATTGTATTCTCACTTATGTATTATAATGTTGAATGGATTTGGTATGTATAATACTATAAAACACAAACGTTTGCATAGTTGTTATTTATCTCACTTTTTGAAGAAAAAAATTTATTCTTTATTTCTTCTGAATCAATGCAGATATAGATATTTCAGTATTTGTAAGCAAGTTTTCGGAACATTAAAAAAACATAAAAAACGAAAACGATGACAGTTAAGGATTGTTATGCGATATTTAGTTTTGTCAGATATTCACGGTGGTTCAGAGGAATTAAAACAGGCTCTGCAGTTTTATAAAAAATTTAATTGCGATTTTATTATTCTGCTTGGTGATCTTTTGAATCATGGTCCTCGAAACAAGCTTCCTGCCTCATATGATCCGATGATTGTCGGAGATATCCTTAATAAGTATAAAGATAAAATCATATCGATCAGAGGAAACTGCGACAGTGAAGTTGATGGAATGGTTTTTGATTTTCCATGCAATGCAGCATACGGATATGTTGTTGTAGAAACTTCTGCAGGATTAAAAAGAATCTTTTTAACTCATGGTCATCTTCATAAGATAGATACCGAGGATCAGATCTCCAAACTAGGTCTTAATAAAGGGGATATAGTCCTATCTGGTCACACCCATGTTTCAGGTATTTTTTATAAAGACAGCGGTGTAGTAAACATAAATCCAGGCTCGATCTCAATTCCAAAGGGTGGTACTCAAAAAGGATTTGCATTGATTACAGAAAATGCAATAGAGTTGTACGACCTTGAAGGTAATTTACAGAATTCACATAAGTTTCAGGAGTAATTTTCAAATGTTAGCTACTTCAATTGATTTAGTTTCAAAGTATGATTATCTGTCAGAAAAATTCAGCGCTGCATATAAGTGGCTTGCCGAGAACGACATTAAAAATATGGAAGATGGCAAATACGTAATTACAGATGGCGTTTTTGCAATGGTTCAGCGTTATGAAACTATCGATTTCTCAGAGGCAAGATTTGAATCACACAAGGAATACTTTGATATTCAGTACATTGCTGACGGTAAAGAAAGTTTTGGTATGGCTTTAGTTAAAGACTGCAAGTTAAATGAGTCTGTACCAGATAATGACGTTTATTTTTATGACACTCCAGATTTCTTTACAAAAGTAAATTTAAAAGCTGGTGATCTGATTGTTGTTCCTCCTGAGGAGGCTCATCAGCCAAGAGCATGCTACAACAATGAAAAAATGGCTGTTGTTAAGGTTGTAGTGAAGGTTAAGATTTAATTTTTTAGAAAAAAAAGTTTAAAAAAAATTTAAAAAACATTTGACACATTTCAAAAAAAGTCTATAATGCATTTCCGTTGTCACGAACGACAACGACAAATAAAACCAAGCGTTTTAAAAGTTCTTTAAAAACAAGTACGGACAATCTGTGTGGGCCCTCGGAAGAGGGAAA
>JAZRAY010000250.1:0-3271 GCA_045634805.1 Succinivibrio sp.
TTCATGGCATTTTCTTAGAGCAGAAATGAAACTTATTATACAAAAAGTTTGTTAATAAAAGCCTTTTAAATCAAAATGTTGCTTTAAAATTTGACGTGTGTTATAAAATTGATATTTCTGTGACAAATGTCACCGTAAACGTTTTCAGAAGACAGATAATGTAATCGGTTACATTTTTTAACATATTGAAATATAAAGATATTTTAAAAGTCAAAAAAAACTAAAAATGTGATAGTGTCTACAATTTTTCTTTTGACCATGTTGAATAAATTAGACTTTTTTGCCTAATAGTGCCAATTTTGATCAATTTTATTAGACAATTCACAATGAGGATATGGAAATCCTATGGCGATCTAACTAAACTGTAAATGTATGATAGTTTTAAAAAAACTCTTGATACGTTATAAATAATAAGTACAGCTCTCACCCCGATCCGGGCCGTGTATGTGCTGTGTATTTTGCTCTCTGATTTTCAGTCGGCGCTTTTAGAGTTCTACTCTGCTTTTAAACTACGGAGGGGTTGCTGGAGATACCCTGGTATCTTTTTATCCAGTACCTGTAAGCTATGCAAAATGACAAATCTATCCTAGTATGCAAGGTTCCTTACAACTGGTATCAGGTTATAAAGGCTAACTTTATTTCCAATGGCTCAAGCTATTCAAACTGCTGGTATACCAAGATGGAAGAGTTTGACCATGACAGTGATGACAATGCAACTCCTGCTCCTGGTTCAATGATGCTTTTCGTGGTTGAAAAGGATGATCGTCAGTATATAGTTGGCGGCGGCTACTTCTTTACACATATTGAGCTAAGCGCTGATGACTGCTGGTATCGCTACGGTGTACGAGCAGGCTATCTCTCATATGACTCCTTTATTAATAGACTAAAGGAATGCGGCGGCAGCACCAAGGAGAAACTCTCCTGCTATATCGCTACTGCATCATTTATCTTTGTAAGAAGTCAGATGGTACAGGTCCCTGAAGAGTTCATGTTCAACCTGACCAATAAGAGTCATTTTATTCTTGATCTGGATACTCCACTTGGTAAATACCTGTATAAGGTATCCAACGACAGACGTCTTAGCATTGCAGATTTTTCTGCGTCAGATCATACATGGCCAGGAATCTACTACAAGGCTGTTATCAATAAGAGTTATGATAGAACCTCTCAGTATAAGACCACACTTCTGTCCATTTACAACAGAAGATGTGCCGTAACCGGATGCTCCATGGTACCTGCTTTAGAGGTTGCTCATATCAAGACCATGTACGATGAGAGATTCGTTGATTACGATAATGGAATTATATTAAGAGCAGACATTCACAGTCTGTTTTCGAAGGGCCTTATGACCTTCTGTTACAAGGGCAGAAACAAGATTATTGTTAAGCTGTCCAACAAGATGATTCTGGAGAATGCACCTTATTCAGAGTTTGACGGTGTAGAGCTTAAACTTCCAGATGACAGAAAGTTCTGGCCTAATAAGGAATATCTGCAGTGGCACAATACAATCCGTTTTGAAAACTGGCTCAAGTACGGTGAGTTCAGTCTGATTGATTCAGTGCCGATGCATCCAAAAAGGGATTTAGTCTAAATGCGCATTGCGGTAATTGGTGCGAATACCAGTTGTGGAAATAAAATTGTATTAAAAGCTGAAAGTCAGGGCATAAAGGTAACAAGTATTGTTAATTCGTTCTCCGATGTGGTGGGAAACGGTAAGCTTATTGTTAAGGACTATGACGAGATTACCTTTGAGGATGTAAAAGACTGTCACTATATAGTAGATGCCTTATCCTTTTTAGAGATTACCCGCTTCTCATCTGATGTCCTGCCTGTATGGCATCTGCTGGAAATTTTAAAAGACACTCCTGTAAGACTGCTTGAGCTTGGCTCTGCAGCCTTTTTATATACCGACAAAACCCGTCAGACACTGGTGGTTGAATCTGATTCAACTATATTAGATGATAAGCAGAACAAGACCGATCGTCTGTGTGTAAATGCCTTCAAAAGACTCTCATCCTGTATCAATGTTGACTGGTCGGTGCTCTGTCCGCCTCTGCTTTTAGATGAGTACTCCTATGGCTCAGGGGAGTATGAGTTTTCTGACAATATTCTTCCTGTTGGCATAAACGGGGATAGCTTTATTGCACTAAATGACTATATAAATGCCTGCATCGAGCTTTTAAAACTCAATCCTAAAAAGCACAGCTGTGTATCTGTACGCGGTACTCGCCTGAAATAAAGGAAGTTCGGTCCTTTTGCCCAACTTCTTTGCAGAAAAAATATTTCTTGCATTTTTCTTATCAAGGAATAATATTGTTTTCTGTTAACTACGTCTCACTTTTCTGAGATTTCTTCCAACCAATTATATATTTTTGAAATTATGAGTTTTCTAGACACACTAGCTCAGATGTCTGCTCTGTTTTTGCTTGTAATTATTGGCTTCTGCTGTAACAAGCTAAAATACATGGATGTTGATTTTAACCGTAAGCTCTCATCTCTGATTTTAAATATTACCGCACCTTTTCTGATTCTATCCTCCGTAATGGGAGATGTACTGCCAAAGCCTGAGGATATTCCTCCAGTACTTACCGCAGGTATCCTTTCATATGCGCTGCTGTTTTTAATCTCCTTTATTACATCAAAGCTTATCTGTAACGATCCTGATGCCATAGGCTCCTACAGATTCATGCTGATTTTTGGAAACATCAACTTTATCGGTTTCCCAGTACTTGCAGCACTGTTCGGTACAACCGCAATCTTCTATGCTGCTGTGGTCACCATTCCATTTAACATTCTGATTTTTATGTTTGGTGTTCCTATCATTACATCAGGCAAGGGCAAGTTTAACTTCAAGTGGAGATCACTGTTCTCTCCATGTCTATGTGCAACCTATATAACCATTGTGATTGTGTATTTCCAGGCTTCAGTTCCTCGTGAAATCTCATCAGCCTGTTCTTTAGTCGGCAGCATGACTGTACCAGGTTCACTTCTGATTATCGGTTCAACACTTGCAGGTATCCCTGTACTAAAGATGCTGGTTAATATCAGAATGTATCTTCTAACCTTAATCAAGCTTATCGGTATTCCGGTTCTCATGTGCGGTCTTTATAAGCTGAGCCCTCTTGATGACAAGTATGCCGACGTGCTGGTTATCCTCTTTGGTATGCCTGTAGCATCAATCGGTACCATGCTCTGTCTTAAGAACAACATCGACGGTTCAACCATGTCAGAAGGAACCTTCCTGACAACCTTATTCTCAGTTTTATCAATT
>JAZRAY010000251.1:0-3493 GCA_045634805.1 Succinivibrio sp.
ATGAGGAAGGAAAATCTCAGGGCCATGATGAGGGATATCAGACCGGTCTTGAGGAAGGCAGAGCTGAAGGCGAAAAGCAGGGCCATGAGGAAGGACTTGAGAAGGGCAAAGAGGAAGGTTACGTTCTTGGTCTTGAACAGGGACGTGCTGATGGCTTTGAAAAAGGACATGACGAAGGTCTTGAATCAGGACAGAAGGTTGTCCTAGAGCAGGTAGAGCGTTTCAGATATCTGGCTGACTCTCTTGCAAATCCTCTGCGTGAGGTTGATAAAGAGGTAACCGATGAGATTGCCTATATTATCTCAAGACTTGCAAAGGTGATTATTCAAAAGGAAATCGCCTCAAATGCTGATTTCCTCAAAAAGAGTATTGAACATGCTCTTTCAATTCTGCCATCTTCACAAAATCCGGTATCTATCTACCTGAATCCAGAGGATTACGCTGTTATAAATGCGGCTATAGGCAGTGATTACATTAAGGAGCAGGGCTGGGATCTTCAGGAATCAGCCAAGCTTGATACCGGTGATATCAAGGTTGTTAACAAGAATTCAGAGATTAACTGGAGAATCAATGACAGAATAGACTCTCTTTTAGATGAGTTCCTCTCCAAGGTTTATCCAACAGTTGATTCTGCGCTCAGAGAATCCATTGAAGGCTGTCCTGAATACAATGAACTGCCAAAGAAGTCTCTTGCACCAAGAAATCTTGATGATATAAGCGGAGCTTTGAAGAGCAAGGCAGAGCAGAATGCACAGCCAGCTCCACAGGCTGAAAGTGCAGAAGATGCCGCTCCGATAGATCAGGACAATATAGCTCAGACCATGCAGGCTCAGGCTCCACTAACAGATGATCCGGCTCCATATGTCGATGATTTTGGTCATCCTGTTTATCAGTCTCCTGATGGACAGCTATACTATTTTGATGAAAACAACAATCGCGTCTATGTGGATGAAAATGGTGTCCCTATTGATAACGGAGCAGAGGTCGAAGCTGTGGCAGAGCCTCAGGCCGGAGTTTAACAGGGGCAGACTATGAGTAATCTTTTATCCCGTCTGCAGTCCATAAGCCTGCCAAGCCGCGAGGAGAGTCCAGTTTTATCAGGAAGACTGACCAGAGTGGTCGGTCTTACTTTAGAGGCTGTAGGTATCAAGGTGCCAATAGGCCAGAGATGTCGTATTGATACTGAAAGCGGTCCTATGCTTGCTGAGGTTGTAGGTTTCTCTGGTGAAACCACCTATCTGATGCCAACTACAGAAATCATTGATGTACAGAATGGTGATCTGGTTACCCCTATCTCCAGTACAGAATCATATCCGTACGGTCTGCATCTTCTTGGAAGAGTTGTGGACGGTCTTGGCAATCCAATTGATGATAAGGGCCCATTAACCTCAGAGACTGCGACCAAATGGAATCCTGTCAAATTAAATCCAATGGCCAGAAGACCTATTAAAAAGCCTCTGGATGTTGGTATTAAGGCAATCAATTCAATGCTTACCATTGGACAGGGACAGCGTATTGGTCTGTTTGCAGGTTCAGGTGTCGGTAAGTCTGTTCTTCTGGGTATGATGACCAGGGGAACCAATGCAGATGTTGTAGTTGTAGGTCTGATTGGTGAGCGTAGCCGTGAGGTTAAGGAATTTATTGATGATATTCTAGGTGAGGAGGGCAGAGCCCGTGCGGTTGTGGTTGCGGCTCCTGCTGATTCTTCTCCTTTAATGCGTCTTAAGGGCTGTGAGACAACTCTTTCAATTGCAGAGTACTTCCGTGATCAGGGCTATAACGTTCTGTTAATGATTGACTCTCTGACCCGTTATGCCATGGCTCAGCGTGAGATAGCTCTTGCTGTGGGCGAACCTCCTGCAACTAAAGGTTATCCTCCATCAGTGTTTGCAAAAATGCCTGCTCTGGTTGAGCGCGCAGGTAACGGTGGTGAAGGTCAGGGCTCTATTACAGCTTTCTTTACAGTTCTGGTTGAAGGTGATGATCTTCAGGATCCTATTGCCGACTCTGCCAGAGCGATTTTAGACGGTCATATCGTATTATCCCGTCAGCTGGCAGACTCCGGTCATTTCCCGGCCATAGATATTGAGAAGTCTGTAAGCCGTGTTATGCCTGCGGTGGTTACTGCTGAACACATGATTATGGCAAGAACCATAAGACAGTGTGTTTCTCAGTATTCTCAGAGTAAGGAACTCATTCAGATCGGTGCATATCAGAAAGGTTCTGATCCTAATATCGACCAGGCGATTATGATTAAGCCTTACATTGATGAGTTTACACTTCAGGATATGAAGGAGATTGTTCCATTCAAGCAGTCCTTAGATGGCTTAGAGCAGCTTTCAATGATTCTTATCAATGACGCTCAGAAGAGAGTTGATGCGCTGACAGTCAAGAAAGGAAATGTTCCTGTAGCTAACAATACGGCTCAGGGTAACGGCAATCAGTTTGTCAGAGAGCAGTAGTTAGCCTATGAGTGATAAAGCTCTTAATCTGGTTCTGGATTTAAGAAAACGCGAGGAGGATGAGGCATTGGAGCTTCTGATTGAGGCTCAGAACAATGTTGCATCCTTTGAGCGGCAGATTGCTCAGCTAAAGGAATTTGAAAATATCTATACCGAAGAGATGAAGTCCAAATCCCAGTTTCAGATGGGAATGGGCACCTACCTTGGATATCAGCAGTTTATCAGCAAGCTTGAACGCATTAAGGAACGACAGGAAGCTGGTCTTGTAAAGCTTCAGGAGCAGGAAAACCGAGCCCGTTCCAATTATCTTGATAAGCAGAAGCAGCGTAAAATTATCGAATCTCTTATTGAAAAACACCGCATTGAGCGCGAACGCCTTGAAGCCAGGGCAGAGCAGAAGCTCAGTGATGATATTGTCTCATCAAAACAGGCAAGAATTTTTATTCAGAAGATGAAGTAGGGATTTGGTTTCTGGAGAGAGTTTTTGTCTATTCTTTTAGAAATCTGTTGATTTAAATCAGCTTTACTGCTGAGAATAAAGCTGATTATAAATAGAATTCTTATTCTACTGTATCCATTCTTGGTACACCATTGCGATCAAGAAGCAGAGTGCATGGTGAAACTGCATATAAACCAAGACAAATCAGTGCAGCAACAGCTTCCCATAGAATTCTGTCACCGAATAATAGATAGCCGAAGAAAAATACAATGCAAGTTACGATTGCTAGTGTTGTAAAAACTGGTTTCATTCTTTAAACCCTGAAAAATACCATACCTTTATGTGGAAACCTGATTACGTGAAATGAAATTCAGACATATCTCTTCTGGAAGAAGAAAGAGTTTCCTTTTCGCCAGTTCCTTGAGTCAGGCTGTAAGCCCGTCTGAGAACCAACGATCCAATTATCTAACCCCGAATGTCTGTAATTTTTTGATAGTCCTGACTTCCTAAAAGGCTGCCCTGACTAAATTTAGAACTGTATCACAAAATATACACAACTGAATTTAAAAAAAACATGCCTAATCTTATTAGA
>JAZRAY010000252.1:0-4570 GCA_045634805.1 Succinivibrio sp.
TTATAGTAAACGTTTGGATTTAATTCCAAACTTTTCATATATTTATATAAAACATTAGATTTTATTCCAAACTTTTACCATTTATAGCTCCAGTTTAGAGTTTGTTAATAATAAAAAACAATAAAGAAGGATTTGCAGATAGGATATAGATGAAAGAACAAGGCCTAACTACCAGAATTAGGCCTTATATTGAACAGTTAGGTAGCAGGGCAGACCAGCATCAGAATACTGTGATTCTTAACTTTGATTTTATCTCCTGCTCTGAAACGTCGACTCATATAGAAGTTTGATACTTCCTTTCCTTTTGGAAGTGCTGTATTCAGATACTGATACCAGTTTCTGTGAAGATGACCAGGAACTGAAGGAAGTTCAATAGTCAGATCTTCCCAGAACGCATTCACATAAACATAGGCATAAACATCTGCTGTTTTGTGACGGAACAGGAAGCCCACAGAATGAGACATATCAGACCAGTCAGGCTGGAAAGGCTTGGTTCCATGCCACTGAATTTTTGCATTCTTCAGAGCATTATCAAGCTTGTTATTGTAGTTATCATTACCGTGAGGAGATAACTGTCCCTGACGACGAAGCTCAATTATCTTGCGGGTATAATTGAGCATATTTTCCTGATCTTCAGTATATTTCCACTTCAGATAGCTAAGCTCATTGTCCTGACAGTAGGCATTGTTGTTACCGTTCTGAGTACGCAGAACCTCATCGCCCATGCAGATCATAGGAGTACCGTATGAAAGCATGGTGATAGCCATAAAGTTCTTGGCCTGACGAAGTCTGAGCTTGTTTAGTGACTTGTCATCAGACGGACCTTCAATTCCGTAATTTGCAGAGAAATTGGAATTATTACCGTCATTATTGTTCTCACCGTTGGCAAAGTTATGCTTCTCTGAATAACAGACCAGATCATAAAGGGTAAAACCGTCATGACAGGTAACAAAGTTAATGGATTTCTGAGGGTCAACCTCATGCTCATTATAAATATCAGGAGAACCAAGCAGTCTTAAAATAAACTGCTTAACCTTACCGCAGTCGCCTCTCATGAAGGCACGAACATCATCTCTGAACTGACCGTTCCACTCACGCCATTTACTACCGGAAATCGCACCTAACTGGTAAAGACCACCGGCATCCCAAGGCTCGGCAATAAGCTTGGCCTCAGCAAGCTGATAATCAGCATCAATGGTTAGAAGGGTAGAGTTGTCATTCATTGGCACACCATTCTTATCACGGGTTAGAATGGATGCCAGATCGAATCTGAAGCCGTCAACGTGCATCTTCTGATGCCAGAACTCCAGAGATTCAATAATCATTCGTCTTACGATAGGACGGTTTGCATTAAGAGAGTTGCCACAGCCGGAGTAATTCTGATGATAGCCATCTTTTACAATGTAATAGCCGTTCTTATCCAGACCTTTGAAGCTGTATGTAGGGCCGTTATCATCACCTTCAGATGTATGGTTGTACACAACATCCAGGATAACCTCGATGCCGTTTTTATGCAGCGCCTTTACCATATCACGGAACTCGTTTAATGGTCCCATAATGGATTTGTCTGAGCTGAAACAGTCATGAGGTGCGAAAAAGCCCATTGGAGAGTAGCCCCAGTAATTCTTCATGCCGGGACGGGCATCATTCTCATCAAACTGATAGATAGGCATCAGCTCGACGGTGGTGATACCAAGCTCTACAAGATAAGGAATCTTCTCGATGATACCTCTGTAGGTACCTTTGATTTTGTCATCTAGACCTGAGGTTTTATCTGCAGTAAAGCCTCTTACATGCATCTCATAGATGATGGTGTTCTCAAGAGAGTGATTAGGGAAAGAGTCAATACCCCAGTCATAATCATCTATATCGACAACTGCACATTTAAGTGAGTTTCTGAAAATTCTTTTTTCATCACCGATTGCAAAGCGATCATAATGATCAGGGAAGAGAATTCTTTTGGCATAAGGGTCAACTAAAACCTTGCCGATTGCAACTGAATCTGAATTATCAACAGCCTTTGTTACTCTGAAAGCGTAAATCTGACCTGCACCAATACCGTGAACAAAAACGTGCCAGTAATAGGTTGATTTGAATACTCGGCTTGAAAGGTGAACTATATATGGTGAATCGTCATTAACATTGTCAAATAATAGCAGATCCACTTCTTGTGCATAAGGACTCCAGAAAGCGAAGTTAACTCCATTTTTCTCGATTGTTGCGCCTAATTTATGGCAGTTGCCTCTGGAAATAATGAATTGTTTGTTTATCACTGTTTTTTTCCATTTTTATATTTTTTTGCGTCATTTTAGACGTGCGTGCTCCATACCTTCAAAAATGTGGTATTTTTGACACATAATAAAAAAAAGTATAGAGGAATACGTATGGCTAATTATACTTACTTTGGCGCAGGACGTGTAAATACTACGCCACTAGATTTAGACATAAATACAAAAAAAATATTAGATCTAGCTCAAAAAGCACAAAAAGAAGGCATCAAGATCCTGGCTTTTCCTGAATTATGTATAACAGGTTACGGCTGTGGAGATATGTTTGAACATCAGGAGCTTTTAAAAGGTGCAGTTAACTGTCTTTTAAAATTAAAGTATGAGCTTCCTGAGGGAATAACAGTAGGTGTCGGTCTTCCTCTTGCCGATACAAATGGTAAGGTATTCGACTGTTATGCTCTTGTATGCAAGGGCAGTATTCTGGGAATTGCAGCTGCGCATTCTTTCTACAATGCAAAGGATTCCCGTGTAAGAAACTTCTCAACTCCATATTCAGATGAATGCATGTTCAACATCGGCACCAGCCACTATGGTGTATGCAACAGCATTGAAACCTCTGAAGGAATCGTAGGTATTCTGTTCAATGAGGGTGATCTGAACTATATTCAGGATGTTAAGCTTCTGATTATCCCTGAGGCAGCACGCTTTGAGCTTGATGCTGCCGATAAGAGAGAGCTTAAGGTAAAGGCATTAAGCCTAACATTAAAGTGTCCTGTTCTTCTGACCAACCTCTCTGGCTGTGAGAGCGGTTCAGATATCTTCGACTCACTGTGTATGATTGCAGATAATGGCGAGTGTGTTGCAAAATCAAATCTGCTTTCATTCAAGCGCGAAGACCTCTTTACCGTCAAGAACGGAATTGCTCCTGCACTGCCTCAGTATGACACCATTGTAAGAGCAGTCGGACTTGGTCTTTTTGACTGGATGCTTAAGACCTATTCACATGGCTTTGCATTATCAATGTCAGGTGGTGCGGATTCAGCATTATGTGCAACCTCTGTCTGCTACGGTCAGCTTGCTGCAATTGAAGAGCTTGGCTTTGACGAGTACAGCAGACTCTTAGAGCAGTGCGGCTTTAATCTTCCAAAGTACAACGGTACTGAAGATCTTCAGAGCTATATCAAAAAGAAGGTTATGCCTGAGCTGCTGTCAACTGTATATCAGGGCTCAATTGTTTCAGGCAGCATTACCCGTGAGGCTGCTGCAGGTGTTTCATCTGATCTTGGTGCAGATCACCACGAGTGGTCCATTGCAAAGCTTGTAGATGAATATACTTCAGTTGTAAATTCAGCTTCAAAGACACCTATGACCTGGGAGACTGATGATATTGCTCTTCAGAATATTCAGGCACGTTCACGTGCTCCTGGTATCTGGATGGTTGCAAACAGATACAACAAGCTTCTGATTACAACCTGCAACGCATCAGAGGATGCTGTAGGCTACTGCACCATGGACGGTGATACCGCAGGCGGTGTTGCACCTATCGGTGATATCTCAAAGAGCCGTGTTCTGAAAATCAATGAGCACATTGCTAAAGATGGTCTGATGGTTAATGACAAGGGCTTAAAGCTTGACTGTCCTCAGATGATGAAGGTCTGCGTTCAGGCTCCTACTGCTGAACTTCGTCCTGGTGGAGAGCAGACAGATGAGCGTGATCTGATGCCATATGTAATCTTAGATAGAATTCATGTGCTTCATCAGAATCACTTCCTGATTCCAAAGATGATTCTTGATACCATTGAAAAGGAATTCACTGATTTTTCAAGAGAGGATTTAAAGGGCTTCGTTGTTAAGTACTTTAAGAAACTGTCAGTAAGTCAGTGGAAACGTGAAAGAGGAGCAACAACCTTCCACATTGAGTCATCTGATCTCAATGCCAAGAACGGCTTCGTTTTCCCTCTGCTAAACGATGGCTTCAGATCACTTTTAAAATCACTGGATTAACCTTTAATCCATACTTTTCTGATAACCACGTGCACCGATTAGTTGCACGTGGTTTTTCCTTTTTAAATCACTGTTTTTCTGCTAAAATATCTCCGTCTTTTACAAATAATAATTATTGAGCAAATCATGTTTACAACTACAACAACATTCATCGTGTATATATTTGCCATGATTGTGATCGGCATATATGCAGCACGCGCAACTTCTTCATTAAATGATTACGTTTTAGGTGGCAGAAGCTTAGGCAGAGTTATTACAGGTCTTTCAGCCGGTGCTTCTGATATGTCAGGATGGCTTTTAATGGGCCTACCCGGTGCTCTGTATGTTGCAGGTTTATC
>JAZRAY010000253.1:0-2589 GCA_045634805.1 Succinivibrio sp.
AGAATTCTAAATTGAATTTGGAATTCTGGAATTATTATGTTCCATAAAAGTAAATTTTGGTTGAATAATTCACAATATAGTTTATAATGTTGCACGCTGTGTTTATGGTCGCATTACACAGCGTTGTTTAATTTTTTTATAGGAAACATGAAAATGGCAATTACTTTAGATGCTACTTCACGTACTGACTTAGGAAGAGGTGCGAGCCGCCGCCTACGTCGTGAGTTCAAGACCCCAGCAATCATCATTGGCCAGGGCAAAGATGCACTTTCAATCTGCTTAGATGAGAAGAAAGTTATTACAGCTGCTTTAAAGGATGAGTTCTACAACGAAGTTGTAATCAACCTAAATGGCGAGTCAATCAAGGTTAAGCCTGTTGACATGCAGCGTCACCCAGTTTCAGAGCGTATTTTACACATTGATTTCCAGCGTATCTAATTTTTTGGAAATTTAGTAAAAAATACAAGAGCCATTCTTGAAAAAAGAGTGGCTTTTTTCTTATATTAACAATCTGTAGAAAATATCTGTTGTTGCAAAAGCTTTGCTAGGAAGAAATTTAATGGAAGATACTCCAGTTTTAGGTCGTATGATTGACCTTAGTGTTGTGGATATAACCGATCAGGGCGCATTTGTTGATGCCGGTACTTATGGAGATCTGTTTGTTCCAAATAAGCAGCTTCCTGATGATATTGAAATCGGTAATCTATTAAGAGTCTTTTTATACAAGGACTCAGGCAGAGTTTTAGCAACAGCAAGACATCCATATCTTGAATGCGGTATGTGCGGAAGATTAACTGTAACCTCAATTGACTGCGGTACAGTTTATATGGATCTTGGTATTCCAAAGGAGCTTGTGGTTCCTGTATCTGAACAGCGTTCAGCCTTTGAGGTTGGTCAGTCTGTTCTTATCTATGTAACTATAGATGATCAGGGAAGACTGTTTGGAACACAGAGATTTAACCGCTATATCAGAGATAACTCAAAACCAGGTGAATTCAAGGTCGGTCAGCGTGTGACCGCTGTGGCTGTATCTCATACACCACTTGGCTTTAGAACTGTAATCAATGATTCTGTTTATGGTCTTATATACAAGAATGAGCTTAAAAGCCCAATTCGAATCGGTAAGAGAACTGATGCCTATATCACCAAGATCAGAGATGACGGCAGACTTGATGTATCTCTGCAGGAGCCGGGCCTTTCAGGTATTGAGCATGCAGCAAAGACTCTTTTACATATCCTGAATAATGCAAATGGTTTTATTGCCTTCAACGATAAGTCCGATCCTCAGGATATTGAAGATTATCTTCATATGTCAAAGGGCAAGTTTAAAAAGGCAATCGGTTCACTTTATAAACAGCGTCTGATTGAAATTACTGATGATGGTATCAGACTTGTATCTTCAGATAAAAAACAATAATAAGGTTTAATCATGGAATTTCTGTTTGAATTCGGTCTTTTTGCAGGTAAGTTTGTTTTCGGAGCAGTCTGTATTGCAGTTGCTCTTATCTGCGTTCTACTGTCTTTAAAAGCAGCTAGGGGTGAAATGGAAGAGAAAAAAGAAAAGCTTAAGTTCACCAATCTTTTAGAAGAGTCAACAGAACGTAAAGAAAAAATCGAAGATGCCGTTTTAAGATTTGATTTAAACAAAGACGAAAAGACTCTTAAAAAAGAGCTTAAACAGAAATTAAAAAATAAGAAAAAGTCTGAGGACGAGCTTAAAAAAGAGCGTTCAGAGCGTATCGAAAAAGCAAAAGCAGAAGGCAGATTTTGTCCTAAGAGACTTTTTGTACTAGACTTTGAAGGTGACACACATGCCAGTGCATCTCATGATCTGCGTCTTAAGGTAAATGCACTACTTGATGTAGCAACAGCTGACGATGAGGTTATTGTAAATCTTGATTCACCTGGCGGTGTAGTAAACGGATATGGATTCTGCTCATCTATTCTTGAGAGAATCCGTGCAAGAGGTATTCATCTGACTGTCTGTGTTGATAATGTTGCAGCATCAGGCGGTTACCTTATGAGCTGTGTAGCTGACAAGATTGTTGCTGCACCTTTTGCTTACGTTGGTTCTATTGGTGTGGTTGCCAATATTCCTAACTTCAACAAGGTGTTAAAGAAACACGATGTTGACTATGAGCAGGTTACAGCAGGCAAGTATAAGAGAACTCTGACCATGTTCGGTGAGAATACACCTGAGGGTCGTGAGAAGTTTAAATCAGAACTTGAAGCCATTCATACCCGTTTTAAGGAGGTTGTATCTAAGTACAGACCTAACCTTAATATTGAGGAGATTGCGACCGGAGAATTCTGGCTTGGCAGGGATGCTCTGGAGCGTGGACTGGTTGATGAATTAAACACTTTTGATGCATACTTGCAAAATTGCCTAGAAATTACACAGGATTGTGCTATAAAGATTAGCATAGAGCGAAAAGAAAAGAAGTCACTTAAAGATTTATTAGGAAAATTCTTTAGTGCTAAAACATGGACTCGAGCTGTTAAAGAAGAAGTTGCCGAGTCAGTAAATACAACCCCTTACAGATAATAGAAAATTACGAGAATAAACATGGGTAAGTCTTTAGTTATTGT
>JAZRAY010000254.1:0-2454 GCA_045634805.1 Succinivibrio sp.
GTAACCGATTACATTATCTAGCTTTTGTAAACGTTTACGGTGACTTTAATCACATTATTTAAGATTTTATAACACACTTCAAAGTTTTAGTTATCATATTGATTTAAAAGCCTTTTACCTTAACATTTTTTGTACAATTTATTTCATTTCTCCTCTGAAAAAGTTCTATGAAAACGAATGAAAATGAAACAATTTTTCACAATAATCCGGGGCAGTAGCACAGAAAAATTTTTTTGGTAAAATGCGCAGTGATCTGTTTAGGATACCTAAGCTATTCGCTTATATTCACTAAACTATTTATTTTTAAACACAAGGTTAGTTAAATATGGAAAATGTTGTTGCTGGACTAAGCACTGTTGATTATGTAATCTTCGGTGTATATGCTCTAGTTGTTATTGCAATCGGTCTGTTTGCATCAAAGAAGAACACTCAGAGTGCTGAGGGTTACTTCCTAGCAGGCAAGTCAATCCCATGGTGGGCAGTTGGTGCTTCTCTTATCGCTGCTAACATCTCTGCAGAGCAGTTCATTGGTATGTCAGGTTCTGGCTTTGCTATCGGTTTCGGTATCGCTGCTTATGAGTTCATGGCTGCTGTTACCTTAATTCTTGTTGGTAAGTACTTCCTGCCAATCTTCATCGAGAAGGGAATCTATACCATTCCTGAGTTCGTTGAGAAGCGTTTCAACAAGACTCTAAAGACCATCTTAGCTGTATTCTGGCTATGCTTATATATCTTCGTTAACCTATCATCAGTTCTATACTTAGGTGGTACTGCTCTACAGGTTATCCTAGGTATCCCAATGATGTATGCAATTCTAGGTTTAGCAGCTTTCGCTCTAATCTACTCTGTATACGGTGGTCTATCAGCTGTTGTTTGGACTGACGTTATCCAGGTTGCAGTTCTAGTTATCGGTGGTTTCGCTACTTCATACCTATCATTAAAGTGGATCGGTGGCGACAACGGTGCTATGGCTGGTTTATCAACCTTAATCAACGAAGTACCAGAGCACTTCACCATGATTCTGGACCAGAGCAATCCTCAGTTCTCAAATCTACCTGGTATCGCAGTTCTAATCGGCGGTATGTGGGTTGCTAACCTGTACTACTGGGGCTTCAACCAGTACATCATTCAGAGAACATTCGCTGCTAAGTCAGTTGATGAGGCTCAGAAGGGTCTAGTATTCGCTGCATTCTTAAAGTGCATCACCCCAATCATCGTTGTAATTCCTGGTATCGCTGCTTACTACATTACTGTACACAACCCAGCAATGTTAGAGAGCATGAAGGAAATGTACGGCGAGATGGTTGCTAACAACATTCCTACAATGGATCACACCGACTCAGCATACCCATGGGTTGCTCAGTTACTACCTGTAGGTGTTAAGGGCTTAGTATTCGCAGCTCTATCAGCAGCTATCGTATCTTCACTAGCTTCAATGTTGAACTCAACTGCAACTATCTTCACAATGGATATTTTCAAAGAGTACATCAACAAGAATGCTTCTGATTTAACTCTAGTTACTGTTGGCCGTATCACCGCTGTATGTGCTTTAGTTGTAGCTATCTTCTTAGCTCCTATGTTAAGCACCTTAGGTCAGGCATTCCAGTACATCCAGGAGTACACTGGTGTTGTTTCACCTGGTATCTTAGCAGTATTCGTTTGCGGTCTGTTCTACAAGAAGACCACTTCAAATGCAGCTATCATCGGTGTTCTAGCATCTATCGTAATTGCTTTACTATTAAAGTTCTTACCAATCAACATGCCATTCATCGACCAGATGATGTACACCTTAGTTCTAACTGTCGCTGTAATCGTATTCGTATCTCTATCATCTAACCCAGTTGATGATGATGAGAAGGCAATCAAGACCACTGCAGAAACCTTCAAGACTTCAGGTGGCTTCGCAATTGCTTCATACGCAGTTCTTCTGATTGTAGCTGTTATCTACGCTGCATTCTGGAACCCACAGTTAGGCTTCGGTTTCTAATCTAAATAGATAAGAAACAAAATGCTTGAGAAAACCGGCTTCGGCCGGTTTTCTTGTATCTGTACCACCCAACTCTCTTCACAGACATCCTTTCACAAATACATTTCTATATAGTTCATAAGGAAGACTAATCCCCTATCCTCCTGTTAAAGACTTCAGAAATATATATGAGCACAACGCTCTGATTGTTACGTCTATAAAAGGTCAAATACACTCGGATAAATCCGAGGGCTTGCTAGTCAGCATAATATAGGTACAAGCGATACCAATTGGTAATCTCCCTACACTGCCAGCATCATCGGACAATTGACAATGCCCGCTTTGAGAAAGAGTTTACTCTTAATCAGTTATTATCCTTTTTGTATCTAGGATTCTTTTCTCCTGACAGCCATCTCTTTCCAAGATTCTGAATATTCATGGCTCCAACTCTGTCATCATTGGATTTATAGCCGCATGGGCAGCTATAC
>JAZRAY010000255.1:0-1507 GCA_045634805.1 Succinivibrio sp.
TTCAAAGTGGTTACATATCCACAATGCATAGGACATTCTCCTTTCTAATTCCATTTCTTGCGTTTTCTCTGTCTTCATAAACAGATTCTCTGATATAGACAACAGGGGAAACTTTTTTATTTTCTCGCCAGTAATCAGATACATAAGAGTCTCCCTGGCAGTAATGAGGAGGATAAACGATGGGCCAAGGATTGCTTACATCAGCAATCTGTTCAGCCATACTCTCTTCATCTTCCTGATTAGGGATATAAAGTTCTACAACTTCGATGCGACTATCGCACTCATCAGTTTCAGAATAGCCAAAAATGGGGGCATCCTGGGGCATTTTCTGCAGAGCAGAAATCAAATCAGCAACAGTAGCATATCTCATTTAGTTTTCCTCCTTTGCGGCAGCCGCAATTGCGCCCTCGGGAGAATACTCCCAATAGCAGTTATATCTACATTTACCTGTCTGAGGTGCGGACTTCAACGCAGCCTCAATCTTTCTTACAGCATCTTCCTTCTTAGGAGATACATTGCGAGCAATATACTTAATTACCCACAGAGCGGCAGTGTTAAAGTCATTAAAATACTTGGACTGACCGCTGTGCTGGTCGGTACACTTGAGCATCCAACCATTCTCATTTGCGCCAGTTTCTGCTTCCCACTTAGGCTGGGAATTCCACTTCTGGAATACTGCAGGGGCCTTCTTGCCAGTCTGGGGACGAGGCTGAGAAGGCATAGCCAGAATAGTTTCTTTATCTTCGGGCTTACACTTGTCATAGAGGTGAGCCACAACGGTTTCAAGCATACGAGCATCTTCCAAAGCATCATGCTTCTGGACAAGTTCTTTCTGTTCTTGAATGAGCATATAGACTTTGCGAAGAGCCAGGTCGCTCTTGGCAACGAAGAACTTCTTTACAACACAAGCATAGTCAATTAGGTTACCAGCGATAGCCTGGGCGCAGACGCAAGCCTGGGTGTCGCTCATGTGGCGAAGAGTAGAATTGATAAAGTCAACATCAGAATTGCCATAAACATAATATGCAGGAGCTTCACCATCATTTGTAGACTCAATGAAGTTGTAGAGCATATTGAAAGCAGTATCAGCATCGGGAGCCTCGGCTAGCATTTCATTTGTAATACCAGTCAGCTCAGTGATAAACTTGTCTACTTTCTTCTTATCGCCCGGTTTAACGAGAGTGGAAAATGTCTCGCCAGACCCAGCAACACAACCGATACTGATAATTCGATTTGAAAATCTCGTTGCTTCAAAGTCTAAGTAAAAATTCATAATTTATCAATTCCTTTCCTTTACTTTACATATATATTATATCATATTTTTTTATAAAAATCAAAAAAGACCCTTGAAACTATATTCAAGGGTCTTTTACTCATTTTACACCATAGCTTCTCGAAGCATCTTCGCACGAACAGGGTTTCTCAGCTTACGAATCGCCTTATTCTCGATCTGGCGAATGCGCTCCTTAGACAAACCATAATGGGCGCCAACTTCTTCCAGAGTCAT
>JAZRAY010000256.1:0-2067 GCA_045634805.1 Succinivibrio sp.
ATAATCAGACTTAGGGTTATTCTCTTAACTCCGATATCAAGCAGCTTTAAGACCGCATCTGCGATCTGACTGCTGTCGCGGGAGCTTCTATCTGATAAGGCGTATGGAATATAGTTTTTATCAGATGGGTCAACACTGCCGAATACAGCCTCGATATATGGTGCATATTTTTCAATCTTAGGCATCATCACAAGACAGTCTCTAGGCTTAAGTGAAGGCTGACCGTCTTCACCGATACTGTCTTTGAATCTGGTTAGAAGCGCATCTCTTAAAACCTCAACCTCACGCTGTTCGGTAAAGCAGGAATGAATCTCAAAGGAATGATCATCAGATGCTATTTCAATGCGCTCTGATGGCTGCTCTAGATTCAGCATCTGAGACTGAATCCGATGCAGAAGACTTTCGCCTCCGGCTACAAGCGGATCAACAAAAAGATTATCAAAAGAAGGCTCCATTGGTTCTGAGGCAGAATCATAAAGACGTTTGATTTCCCGATTGAATGGTACACTTTCATAGGCATTTCTAAGAAGCTCATTAGTCTTGATGTAAAGTCTGTTCTCTCCTGGATTTGAATCAAGCATTAAGGAGAGATTGTCCTTGCCCTGCTTACCAAGTGACAATAACAGAGCGTTTCCCTCAACAAGCTCGCCTTCATCATCGTAGCTATCCTCACTTGTTGAAAGCTCCTTTCCAAGGTATACATAATCAGAACCATCAGAGCTCATTCCAGGAATCTGTGAAAAGCGTTTCTGCTCATCCTTTGACAGCTCTCTGCTTACATCCTTGTTTTTAAGCTTGCCTCTTAATGCATTTAAAGACTCTTTGAAATCATGAAACAGAGTCTTCCACTGACTGTCTATATCGCCCCAGTACTCACGACATGGATTTAAAAGCATTACATTAACGTCCACGTGTTTTGAAAGTGAACGTAAAAAACGAATAACCTGAGGCTGCAGTGAGGAAACACCAAATAGAAAAACACGCTGTGGAAGATTATAGGCAACAGAGCTTTCATCATCCATGGCATTGAGCTTTGCACAGAGCTCTTCAATAACCATGGCACGATCATAACGGGATGGTTCTGTCTTTTTAGAATTCAGAGTTAAACGGTTAAAAAGCATTATCCATAATACAGGCTGCCAGGCATTGTCTCTTAATACATTTGCCAGAAGATTATTTCTGCCTGTCTGATTGGCTAAAGAGCCCTTTGGATGTGTTATAGCCTTCTGCCATTCCTCAATCAGCAGGTTCTGATCGCCTTCATGCTGAGCAATAGCATCCCACATTAGAATCCAGTCATTACGGTACATAAGGTACTGATCGAAGGTATCGGCTATTGCCACACAAAGCTGATAGGTTCTAGTACCGTCAGTATCGTCTTCAATGTAGTTTTTTACTGATACCAGTGCATCCACACAATCTGCGCAATGCTCCTCATGAAGCATCTGATATAACGTCCAGATAATATAGTCGTGATCGAAATAGTGAACATCCCCAAGATTTGGAGTTATCTTTTTGTAGATGTTCCAGATAAAAGTCCAGAGCTGATCAAAACTTACATTTGAGCAGATGCCGTTCTGCTGAGCTATAAACTGCTGCAGATATGATTTCATACCGGTATTCATCACAATTACATGCTCTTTTGCAAATGGATCCTTAAGTGGGATTTTCATCTGCTCAGTACACATATAGCCTAGGGCTTCTATGTAATTGGAGTTTTTTACAGTAAATGAATGAGAATTACCGGACATGAAACATGAATCCTTAAATTTGTTCTGCTTAAGCTGCATTGAAAACTGGTTCTGTAAGAGACATAGATATACTCTTAATAGAACAATTATAACAGCTATCCTACTGAAATTAAGGTGAGTTTTGGCTCAATCTTAAGGACTGGCCTTAATAGAAAATCTTTTTGAGAATTGATTTAAAAAAAGACAAAAGTTAAAAGAGTTTATTGAGTTTAAAAATTTGAAAAGATAAAATAAAGACTGGCTAAGGAGTTTAAGCTCTTTACCCCTTAGTGGATCTAGATTACCATACGGCGCAAGACCATAGAAGTAATATTAA
>JAZRAY010000257.1:0-9276 GCA_045634805.1 Succinivibrio sp.
CTATAAAGGCACGTGAAAGAGCTCAGAAGACTCTTGATGACGTTTACAAGAAGGTTGGCTTTGCTCTAGAAGCCTAACTGGAAATTATCCTCCTGTCCTACCAGGAGAGGAGGGTAATATAAATCTCTCATATTTCTCCTCCATCTCCTCTTACAAATCAGTAAAATGATCTATCTGTACAGTATGTTTATCTGTCAAACGTTAAAGCCATTCCTGCTGTTTCATTAACTATTTTCCCATTTTCAACAACATGATTTCCATTCACGATTGTATGAACTACGGTTGATGGGAACGTATGTCCTGTAAATGGAGACCATTTGCATGATGAAGCTATATCGTTCTCGTTAACATTATGATTTAAAAGAGGATTGATGATAGCTAAATCAGCGAAACAACCTTCCTCGATTCGACCTCTGTTTTCAATATGGAATCTCTGTGCCACATTTTCTGCAGTAACCTTTGCAATAGTCTCGAGGGTTATTTCCTTTCTCTTCCATAATTCAAGAAGGCTTAAGCATGAATACTGAACTGATGGCAGACCAGATGCACACTTAAAGTAGGTTCCCTGTTTTGCCTGAATTTCATGTGGAGCATGATCTGTACCGACGGTTGTAAGAGTACCGTTTTCAAGCGCATTTACGATAGCAAGTCTGTCCTTTTCTGTCTTTACTGCAGGATTACATTTTAAGAAAGCATTCTTCTGTAGATAATCTGATTCAGAGAAGAACAGGTGAGGGATACAGGCTTCACCAGAAATCTGTCTGGTTTTAACATTGCCGAATTTTAACTGTTCAAGCATTGCAATTTCCTCTTTGGTGGAAATATGCATGATATGAATTCTGGCTCCTGTCTGCATAGCAAGCTGAATTGCCAGAGTTGAAGATGCTATACAGCAGTCTCTGCTTCGGATTAAAGGATGCATTGAGAATGGAACATTATCACCGTATGATTTCTTTGCTTTTTTCTCGTTTCTGAGAATGGTAGCTGTATCTTCACAGTGAAGCGCAATGATGGTTCTTGCTGATTCGAAAATAGAGTATAGTTTCTCTGCATCATCAACAAGCAGATTTCCTGTTGAAGAGCCCATAAATACTTTAATACCGGCAATCTCTTTAACTGGAGCTTTCTTTATTTCTTCAAGATTGTTGTCAGTTGCTCCCAGATAGAAGCCATAGTTTGCAAGAGAATTCTTTTTTGCAATTTCTTTTTTCTGATTGATAAGCTCAATAGTAGTTGTTGCAGGATTGTTGTTAGGCATATCAAGATAAGAGGTAACGCCACCTAACACTGCTGCTCGTGATTCAGAGTAGATTGTTGCCTTTTGAGTCATTCCTGGCTCGCGGAAGTGCACATGATCGTCGATAAGTCCAGGAAGTACGATATATTCATGACATTCAATGATTTTGGCCTGTGAGTCAGAAATATCGTTATCGATTTTTGTTATTAATTGTCCTTCAATAAGCAGATCTTTGCGTATAATACGCTCTGGGGTAACCAGCAGAGCATTTTTTAATAACAGTTTGGTCATATAAACTCCGAATTTTTTTCAATATTTTACAAGATAAAGAGACACTTAAGAAATGAGTGAAAGTGATAATTTATTTGCACCTAGATTCAGCATCAAGGATGTAACAATTCATAAGAAAGAGCGCGTTTACAAACAGTTTTTCGCCATGGACAGATATGAGGTTTCATACAAGCAGTTCTCTGGCGGCGAAACCAAGGTTTTAGTAAGAGAAGTTTTTGAAAGAGATGCGGATGCCGTTGCTGTTTTAGTATGGGATGAGAAAACTGATGAGGTTGCCTTAATTGAGCAGTTCCGTCCTGGTGCTTTAAAAGATGCAGAGA
Organism: Succinivibrio sp.; assembly: GCA_045634805.1. Taxonomy (GTDB): domain Bacteria; phylum Pseudomonadota; class Gammaproteobacteria; order Enterobacterales; family Succinivibrionaceae; genus Succinivibrio. The sequence continues at coordinate 1,849 of JAZRAY010000257.1, forward strand.
GTCCTTGGCTTATTGAAATTGTTGCCGGTATTATTGATAAAGGCGAGAGCTGTGAACAGACTGCAATCAGAGAAGTAAAAGAAGAAATCGGTATTGATTTAAAGCCTGAGGATTTATGCTTCATTACCTCTGAATACCCATCACCTGGTGGAATTTCTGAGATGGTAACCTTATATGTTGCCAAAGCTGATTTATCAAAACTTGGAAATCATGGTGGTCTTGAGAATGAATCAGAGGATCTTCGTGTATTCAAGGCTAAGCTTGATGATGCTTATGAAAATGTGATGAATGGCCGCATTCATAACTCAGTTGCCATTATCGCAATCATGAATCTGAAGTGGGAAAAAGCGAAAATTGTAAAACGTTTGCAAAATAATAAAAACTAAATCACATTTTTGGTTCAGAGGGTTTAAAAATTTTGTCTTTTCCTATAGAATTGCCTAACTTTTAAAATTCAGAGAAAGATGAACATTGGTACTGATAAACATACTTTTGTAAAAAAGTACCAATTTTCAAAAAATGAGCTAGCGATTACGTTATAAAAGTTCATTTTTTATTAGAATAACCAATATAGTGTTAAAACAGATATAAGGTTTACAAGAATGGCCCCTCGGTACTTAACTCCTAAAGCAGGCGATGGGACAGTCAGAGTTCTTCAGATTTCTGATTGTCATTTGTTTGCTGATCCTGAAAAAGATCTATTAGGTGTAAATACGTCTGAGAGTTTTAAAGCTACAGTTCAGGCTATTAAAGAGCAGAATTTTGAATATGACTTTATCGCTTTTACCGGTGATATCAGTCAGGACTATTCTGCAACCTCATATCAGCACTTTGCTTCTATCATTTCTGTTCTGGAAAAACCTGTTTTCTTCCTGCCGGGAAATCATGATGACGGTCCTCTAATGTACAGAATCTTTGAGGATCTTGGGGTTAACATTGCAAAGAATGTTATTACTCCTAGATGGCAGTTTGTATTCCTAAATTCTGAGGTGTACGCTGTTCCTCATGGCTGGATTGAAAGAAGACAGCTGGATTACGCAGGTTTCTGTTCTCAGAGAAATCCAGATCAGTTTATGGCTGTTCTTGTTCATCACATGCCGCAGCTGGTTCACTCTGCGTGGCTTGATACACAGACAATGCATAATCGAGATGAATTCAATGCATACATGCGTCGTATTCCTAAATTAAAACTGGTTCTTACCGGTCATGTTCATCAGGAATTTGACATGTATGATCATGATATCCGTTATATAGCATCGCCATCTACATCAATTCAGTTCACTCCGCTATCCAGTGATTTCTCTCTGGATAATCTTGCCCCTGGATGGAGATATCTGACTTTCTATCCTGATGGTAATATTGGCACTCAGGTATATAGACTTCAGAATAACATCTTTATTCCAAATCATGATGTTGAGGGCTATTAGTTAATGAAAATCATATATATTCATGGTTTTCTTTCTACATCAAATGCTCAGAAAGCTCAGATCCTAAGAAGAGAACTTAAGGATTATTCTGATATTGAATTTCAGTCTGTAGACTATCCGGATGATCTTGAATACAGTGTTGAAAGCCTAAGTGAAATAATAAAAAAGGATCTTAATGCCGGAGTAAAGCCTTTTCTTATTGGCAGTTCCCTCGGCGGTTTCCTTTCAATTATTCTTTCAGTGCGCTTTGATCTTAAGATTGCTCTTATAAATCCTTGCCTGTATCCTTCAGCCTGGATAAAGAAAATGGGGTATATCGGTAAGACTCTAACCAATTTTGACAGCGGAGAATCCTTTGTGGTTCGACCTGAAGCTGTCGCCTACGTTGAGAAACTTGAAAAAGAACTTTCTTCATATCGTAAGGATAAGACCATGGTTCTCCTGCAGACAGGTGATGAGGTTTTAGATTACAGATATTCTCTTGAGTTTTTTAAGGATATCGATGTCGATGTAGAGGAAGGCGGTTCTCATCGCTATGATAATTTTGAAAGTAAGATAGGAAAAATACTAAAATTTTTTGAGGAAAATTAAAGTATTGTCCTTTTCCTTCTATTTACCCTCCTGTTTTGTAATCTTCTTGCTAAATTTATCCTAAGTTTGTTGTAACATAATAACAAGGTTAAATAATATGTGGGACGATTATGCGCATTTTAGTTGTTGAAGATGATCCATTGATTTCAAACGCACTTGAGAACAGTCTTAAGTCAAGTGCTTATGCTGTTGACTGTGTTTCTGATGGTAACCAGGCTCTTTATGCTCCTAAGGATATCAGCTATGACTGTATCCTTCTCGATCTTGGTCTGCCAGGAATTGACGGTGTTCAGCTTTTAAAAACATGGCGTTCTGAAAGCATATTTACTCCTGTAATCATTATTACAGCTCGTGATGGTCTTGATGATCGTATTCAGGGCCTTGATGTAGGTGCTGATGATTACGTGGTAAAACCTTTTGATCTTACTGAACTTCTGGCTCGAATCAGAGCTGTTACAAGACGAAGTGCAAATTCCAATGATGTGGTTTCTTTCACTAACGGAACTCTAACTCTGGATCCTGTAACCCATGAGGTTATGGTTAAGGATGAAGCCGGTGTGTTAAGCCACTGTCCTCTAACATCACGTGAATACTCTCTTCTTGAGGCATTACTACGCCGTCCTGGCGCTGTATTATCAAGAGAGACTCTTGAAGATAAGATTTATGCATTTGGTGAAGAAGTTGAATCAAATGCAATCGAATTTATTATTCACAACCTGCGCAAAAAGGTTGGCTCTGCAAATATTAAAAATGTCAGAGGTGTAGGTTGGAAGGTAATAAAAGGAAACTAATAAGGTCCCTTCGCTTAAAGCTTTGCGTTGCTCTGACTATTATTGGTATCGTCTATACTGGCTTTAGCTGTTATCGTTCATACAACAAAACCAAGATTGAAGCAGCATCGTTTATTGATGAGGAGCTTGCTCAGATTGCAGGTGTTATTGTCAATTATGATGTTATGCTTCCTAAATCCTGGGAAGGCCCATCTCTTAGAAGAAGAATCTTTCGTGATTTAAACGGAAATCTGTTATTTCCTCATCACGGGTCACAGTCATCGCTTCTTCCTATGCCTTCACTGAATGATCTCTTTGATAAGCATCAGGAAATTATGGTAGCTCCTCTGTTTGCTCAGCCGGGAGAAACCTTTTATTTCCCATCAATGATTGAAGATGGCATCTACACCGTCCTTATTAAGGATAAACGTGTTAGAGCCTATGTTTCAACCAACAAGGCCGGTATTCGTTTTGTTGTAGCCCGCTCTTATGATCTTTTAGATGAAGTTGTTAATCAGGCTTTGCTTCATTCTTTAAGTGAGTTCCTGCTGCTCCTGATTATCTACGTTCCAAGTACAATTTTCCTGGTTAATGTAATCTTCAGACCTGTTAAGAAGGTTGCTTCCGAGCTTGATGCCAGAAAGCACAACGATCTTTCTCCTATCAGAGCAACAAAGCTGCCATCAGAGCTTGATATCTTCATTGAGTCCATTAACCGTCTGTTTACCAAGACTTCTGGTGTAATGCAGAATGAACGCCGCTTTATTGCTGATGCCGCTCATGAGCTTAGAACACCTTTAACTGCAATTTCTCTTCAGGCTCAGGCTATTCATGAGGGAGATCTTCCTCCTGAGGAAGCTGAAAAGATGAGCCAGCTTAAACAGGCTATCGCAAGACAGAGAACCCTTACAAATAATCTTCTGGAATATGCCCGTTCTCAGTGTGGTCATGTCTTGAAGCTTCAGAATTTCTCCATAAAGGAGATATTTATTGAAGTAATTGATGAGATTGGCTTCATTGCAGATAGAAAGAACATTGATTTAGGTCTGGAAGGTGAATGTGATATTCAGGTCTACACTGACAGAACCAATGTCAAAACCATCATTACCAATCTGGTTTCAAACGCTCTGAAGTACACTCCTGATGGCGGTAGATGCGATCTTTCATGTACTGAGAGTGCAGACAAGAAGGTTGTTACAATCTACGTGGATGACACTGGTCCAGGCTTACTTCAGAAGGATCTTGATCTGGTATTTAATGCATTCTACCGCGTGGGAGGAGATTCTGCTAAGGTTGAAGGAACTGGCTTAGGTCTCTCCATTGTTAAATCTGCCTGTGATGAGATCAATGGCAGAATTGAACTTTCAAATCGTAATAAAGGGGGGTTAAGAGCTGCTGTAACTATTCCTAAGCGTAACTTTGCATAAAACATAGCCTCAGTCAAAAGAGGCCAATTTAATTCTGTCCATTCTATAGAATCATTGTTATATAGCCAAGTTTATCGGTTCCACCTTTGAATTCCCGTCTTTGTTCTGTCTTCAGAAAGTGAACATAGCCGTTGTAGCCATGCATCTGATCTCTGATTTCCAAAGATTTTAAAAGCATGCAGATGGCATTTACATAATTTAAGAAGTAATCTTTTTTCATCTCAAGATTGCTAAGATCAAATTCAACCTCAGTCTGCTCTGAAAGTATTTTTTTTACGTCCTCGTTCGTGAAAGGATCAAAAGCATAAAGAACAGCATAAACCAAATCTTTTATGATTCCTTCTTCGTGGATAGAGGTGTCGTATTCTTCACCAGTAACCTTCTCAAGTATTTTAAAAATACAGATTCTTAAGGCAGTATCCACCTCAGAAGATTTTATCTCATATGATGATTTGCCTTCTTCGAGTCTGTCAATCTGGAACAGAAGATTAGATTCAATAACATATAGAATCTGAGCCATATCTGCTGTCATCTCGTGATGTAAGTCTATGTGCTCAGGGAATCGTCGCTGAATCTTTACTGGTATTTTCTTTAAGTTATATGAAGTTACCTGCATTCTTGAATCCTCAATAGATTTTTCCATAATATACAGTGCGTTAATTGATCAATAACAGGATTCCTGCCAGTAAACCATGTTATCTTTCATCATTTCTTTTAGTTCAGTAAAATCATCTTTGCTGATGACATTGTTTTCCATCATACATTGATAAAATTTTTTTAAGCTTCCTGCTGTACTCTTGACTGTTGCTGGTGTTGACCACATACATTTTCTGGTGAAGAAATCAAAAAACTCATCAAAATATTCAAGACTATTGGCAAAACAGACTTTGTAGCGTTCTGCAAGAAAATCATTCAAAAATAACTCAATATTGAATACATGATTGGATATCGTTTTTTTGGTTAATCCTTTTGATTTGAGCTCATTCTCAAAAATACCAATGTATTTATTGTTTTCAGTCTCTATTTTTTTGACTTCCTCTAGGTATTTATCGTATTCGTCCTGCATAATTGTCCATGTTAAGTAATTTTTTTCTTTTAATATCAAAAAAATTCTAGCATGGATCATCGATTGTTTTATTGAGCTCAACCTCATTCTGATAACGTTGTTCAAATGTGCTTTTGCCAATGCTTTTTGATAAAATGAAGAAGATTACTAATTTGCATAGATATACATACATTAAATTTATATGACAGATAACGTAAAAGATTATACAGGCGCTTCTATTGAGGTTTTAAAAGGTCTTGAACCTGTACGTAGAAGACCAGGTATGTACACCGATACTCAGAATCCTAATCATCTGGGTATGGAAGTTATAGATAACAGTGTGGATGAGGCTGTTGCCGGTTTTGCTTCCGTAATCAATGTAACCCTTCATGAGGATGAATCCTTAGAGGTAGAGGATAACGGAAGAGGTATGCCAGTTGATCTGCATCCTGTCGAAAAGATTCCCGCAATTGAGCTTATTCTGACCAAGCTTCATGCTGGCGGTAAGTTTAATTCTGACAGCTATAAGTTCTCAGGCGGTCTGCACGGTGTAGGTGTATCTGTTGTGAATGCTCTGTCTAAAAGGCTTTCTGCTACAGTAAAGCGTGATGGAAATGTTTACCGTATTGTTTACGAGTATGGCAAGAAGTCTCAGAATCTTGAAGTAATCGGAAGCTGTGCAAAGAAGGATACCGGTACAACAGTTCATTTCTGGCCGGATGATCCTTATTTTGATGATATTAAATTCAATGTTCAGACCTTAAAGCATCTATTAAAGGCTAAAGCCGTACTGTGCGAAGGTCTAACCATCAACTTTATCGATAAAATCCGTAACACCACTGATCAGTGGACCTATAACGGAAACCTTCAGACATATCTGACCAATCAGGTTCAGGGCAGAGTAATCGAGCCTCAGCCTCCATTTTTCGGTGTTGTAAAAAATGAGGATGAAGAGCTTGAGTGGGCTGTTGGCTGGGAGATGGAAGGTCGAGGAACTCACTGTATCGGTGAATCGTTTGTAAACCTGATTCCTACAGTTGATGGCGGTACTCACGTTAATGGTTTCAGAAGTGGTCTTACCTCTGCTATGAAGGAGTTCTGCGAACTGCACAACCTGCTTCCTCGTGGTATCAAGATTACAGCTGATGATGTCTGGTCAAGATGCAGCTACGTGATTTCTTTAAAAATGAGAGATCCTCAGTTTGCCGGTCAGACTAAAGAGAAGCTATCTTCTCGTCATATTGCAGCTCTGGTAGACGGTATTATTTCTGATCGATTCTCCTTATGGCTTAATGCCAATGTTGAAAAGGCAACCGTTATAGCCAATCTGATCATTGAATCTGCAAGGGAAAGAGAGAATTCTGCCAAGGTTGTAGAACGTAAAAAAATCACCCGCGGTCCTGCTCTTCCAGGTAAGCTTGTTGACTGTACTTCAACCGACCCATCAAGAGGCGAACTCTTTATTGTAGAGGGTGACTCTGCAGGTGGTTCTGCAAGACAGGCAAGAGATTCAAGCTGTCAGGCAATTCTTCCATTACGCGGAAAGATTCTTAATACCTGGGAAAAGTCATCCTCAGAGGCTCTAGCTTCGGAGGAAATCCGAGCTATATCTATTGCCATTGGTATTGAGCCGGATGCTGATTCTCTTGAAGGCTTACGCTACAACAAGATCTGCATCCTTGCCGATGCGGACTCTGATGGTCTCCACATCGGAACTCTGTTATGCGGTCTTTTTGTAAAGCACTTTACTCAGCTTGTACGTGAAGGTCATGTTTTTGTAGCTTGTCCACCTCTTTTCAGAATCGATTCCGGTAAGCTCAAGGAATATGCTCTGGATGAAGAGGAGCTTGAGGTAAAGCAGAAACAGCTTCTAAGAAAGGGAATTAAAAAGGAAAACATTAAGATCCAGCGATTCAAAGGTCTGGGTGAGATGAATCCAGAGCAGTTGCGAGAAACAACTCTTGCTCCAGAATCCCGTCGTCTGATGCAGCTTACTCTGACAACAGAGGCTGATGAAGGAACATTTGCTCTTATGGATATGCTTTTATCCAGCAAGAGAGCCGCTGATCGTCGTCAGTGGATTGAAAATAATGGTGATAAGGCTGAAATGCTCGATTAAGTAAACTAAACTTAAGGTATGGCAGACAACGACGAAAAAACAGAACAAA
>JAZRAY010000258.1:0-4333 GCA_045634805.1 Succinivibrio sp.
TGTTCATCCACTCCCTTTGTAAGGTCAATCTGCATATTAATCTGCAGTGTCTGCAGAGGGAAGGTTCCTTTGCGCTCCATAAAGTTCTTAGGAATTTTCTCGCTGTCATTCATAGTTCCACTCAACTGGAAATTGGAGGAAATAGTCATGATATTATTTTCAACCTTTACATCATTGCTGTAGTCATTCTGAATCTGTCCGATTCCCTTTTCAAAAAGCTCGACTACAGAAGGAACATTAGGATTGATAATATTGGTTGGATTATGAGCGAGATCACCCTGAACCAGGAATGGAAGACCACTCTGTGCCATATAGAATGTGATAAATGGCATAAATGAAGCTGGGACATTGTTCTGTGCGGCCATATTACAGAATGTAGGAACAACGTCATTATTGGCCAGTTTATCAAAATCTACGCCATTGAAGGAAGTAACACCACGTCTTGGAGCATCGTTGATAAATGCTTTATTCACGCCGTCTTCTCTGAATTTCTTGTTATTCTTCATTTCTGTCTTAAATTCATTTACAAACAGCTGCTGTCCGCCAATCAGTTCATCTGTAAATCTGGTCAGATTCTCTGCTTTAAATGAGGTCTTATCCAGAATAGCCAGCAGTTCAGGAGAACTCTTTATAGTATTGAAGTACTTTTCAAGGTTCTTATCAAAGGTCTGATCATATTCATCAAAGTTGGTGAAACTGGTATTTCTTAAAGTATCCTTTAAGCTGATGACAAGAAGCTCTTTAGTATTCTCACGAACTCCCTCTGGCAGAGTAGAAACAAGAGCATCAATTTTATCCATGTACTTCTGCTGATTCAGAAAACCAATCATCATAGCACCATTGATACCTTCATCAATAATCTTCCTCTGAGCATCATTAGGCTCAGCATTCAAAGTAGTATCACCGGTTCTGTTTGCCTTAACCGTATAACCAATCTGTTCAATAACTGTCAGAGAAAAGACCATGGAGTTAGTCTCTCTGTTGATAGTACGGCTAAAATCCTCTGAGCCCTCAACAACTTCTGGGATATTATTTCTGGTAGCAAAAGCGGAATCATAATAATGAGCCATTTTGCCCAGATCGATAGTATCGAGGAATTCTGAGGATTCTTTGATATTCATGAAATGAACAAGATTTGCTGAAACTGCTGAAATCTCATCTCTGCCCTCTACCTTGTCAAAGAGCTTGTTAAAAACCTTGGCAAATGACAATTGAGCTCTTGTATAGGCCTGAGGAGTGTCAGCTCTCATGGCTTCAGTAAATTCCAGCATTGCTAACTTGAATTCAGAATAGCCTTTCTTTATATCAGCAATGTAGGCATCAAGTTTTTTCTCCTTAATAACACCCTCATCATTTTTTGGAACAAATGCGATTATCTGGGCAATCTGTCTATCATCAAGATCAGGGAAAGCGTTCTTTAGCTTTGCAGTGGCAGCAGCTAATCCTGTCTTATCATCGGCATCAATTGTCTTATAGAAATTTACATCCGCAGCATCAGGAAGTGAAGGTGATACAAAGCCGTCAAGCTTTGTAAAGATTTCTCTTAACTGAACATCCACTAAAACGGATACCTCTGATTTCTTATCTGACAGCTGACAGAATATTCCCTTAAGCTGATTGGCAACAGCTTTAAGATCTTTTCCCTGAGAGAGCGCATTTTCAGCAGAATCCACCATACGTTTCTTAATTTCAGAAAGAACAGAATGCAGACTGGCTTTGAAGGCTGCCTTCTCTGAATTTGTTAAAGAGGCTTTGTACAAGAGACTGTGAAGAGTGCTGGCATCCTTCAGCTTACCGATATCAGCGAAGCTAACAGGATTTTTGGCAGCCTTAATCAGTACTGAAGTTGCAAGAGTCTTGTTTGAAACACTGATATCAGACTGATCCGCATACCTGTTTATAAACTCCTCAGGAGATAGATTTTCTCCTTTAACCAGAATTCCTTTTGTGGTTTCACTCTGAGACAGAGCGATGCTGTCAGTTAGAGGTCGACTGAATGTAACATATTTTTTAATGGCCTCTTTAATGCTTCCGGTTGTGAGCTCTTTCTGGGATTCATAAATACCGATAATACGCTCGGAGATAAGTTTGTTTCTATCTGAGTTAACATCACCGTTATCATGCTGACTTACAGCGTACTTGATACAGGTATTTCTCAGAAGCTCATTAAAACTTGCATTCTTCTTAAGAGCAAAGGCTCTGTCGATATTCTCCTGAGTTACCCTGTAATCCCTATTGAAAAGACCTTTAAAGAATCTGTAGATTGCATTGTCTCTTCTGCCTGCGCTGACAACTGTAACCTTGCCCTTGTCATCAAGGGTAAAAATACCGTCTTTTTTCAGAAGATTACTGATATCTTCTGCTTTAACAAGATTGGTTTCGTTTGTAAAGTCATGAGTTTCAAGAGCCTTCATTGACATGTTGCTTAGATTATTTAAATCCGGCATTGTAGGTCCCCATATACAATATATAAAAAGCTCCTGATAACAGAGCTGATTTTTGTTTAATTCACACTCAGACAGGCTATAAACACACCTGTTCCAGATTTTCTTGGGTATATATTACACAAATTTGTAAATTGTTTTTATGATGTAGGTGTAACTTTTAACAATTTTATAAAAACCTTTCGGAATTGTTTTTTGTAGGAAGATTGTCGGGCAAAGGTTTAATTTCTGGGAGAAGGGGTTCAAAAAAGAACCAGGCTCAAGGCCTGGCTCCATATTTCAATCGAGAATAGTTTACTTCAGATCCTTTAATGAGTAGTAGCCGGTATCAATCAGGATTTCCTTGATGTTTTCCTTGTTAACCACCTTAGGATCACACAGATAGGCTGGAATTACACCAGTGCCGTTGTCATAAGAGGTAGTATCGTTTACATCAACCTCTTCTCCAGAGAGCATCTCATTAACCATGTCTACAACATGAATTGCCAGAATTCTTGAATCCTTGAATACACACATTGACTGCAGACCGTTTCTGATGTTCTTGGCACCTGGCTTAGAGCAGTCCTGACCGGTAATCACAGGCATATTGGAAGCATCATAGCCGCATAGCTTGGTTAATACCTCAATAATGGCATTAGCTACAGTATCATTAGGACATAGAATTGCATCCAGTCGTGTCTGATCTGGCTTTGGACCATAGTTATGGGCCTGAATAAGCTTGGTCATTCTCTCTTTTGCATTCTCAGCAAGCCAGCGATGAACAGCAGCATCTTCCTTTGAAGTCTGATTTGACTTGCAGACAAGACGACCTGAAACCAGGTATGGTTTTAGAACTTCCATATCACCAGCCCACAGGAAGTTTACGTTGTTATCATCAATTGAGCCTGTAAAGAATTCAATATTCTTTGGAGTAACATCATTTTTTAGATTAAGCTTATCCTCAATATACTCACCTTGCAGCAGACCTACCTTGAAGTTATCAAAACTTGCATAGTAGGAAACAGCATCGGAGTTCATGATCAGACGGTCGTAGGATATAATCTTGATACCAGCCTGTTTTGCCTTATCAAGAACCTCTGTCAGAGATTTACCATCAACAGGAACCACTAAAAGAGCATCACATTTCTGAGCAATCATATCTTCAATCTGAGCTATCTGTGTCTCTTTCTTGTTGTCAGCGAAAACCAGTAAAACTTCATTGTCAGTAGCTTCAAGTTCTTCCTTTAAGGTTGCACCGTCTGTCTGCCAGCGAGGAACAACTGTATTTGGCATCAAGATACCGACCTTTGCGGCATAACACTCGGAAATTCCGCCTAAAAGGAAACAAAGAACAAATGATAGAGAAAATAACTTACGAAACATTTCTTTACACCCGCTGTCTGTTAAATAATGCCCCGTTTTTAAAGGGATCTTTTTAATTCTAGATTATGATTATTTATACGAGAGGAATTCAGGCTACATTTAAAAGGAAATCTTAAAGAATTATCTATTTTTGCGATTATTATTGGATTTTTTTTATGCAGTTTGCTTTTCGAGCGATTAAAAACTAAAAATGAATATTTTCATTATTCAAAAAATCGTGATAGGAGTAGTATCTGTAATCTAATCTCTTATAATAATCTTTTATTATTAAACAGTAAATCTTCATAACTCTAAATCCACCTCTAGATATACAGAATACATTCCAACTTTGAAAAAATGAAGTTTATTATAATTTTTTTCATAATATCTATCAGGAATTGGATATTAGTTGTCAGAAAGACAGAGGGATTTTTCTTTGGATTTTCCAGGATGTCAGGAACGAAATACTGATGAAGGCCCCTGAAAACTACGGCCCGATGGGACCGCAGTAATTTGAAAAGCGCTCAGAATCTAGGAAAAGTCTTCTG
>JAZRAY010000259.1:0-2895 GCA_045634805.1 Succinivibrio sp.
CCAAAATCAATCTTTCTGTTGTGGGTAGGATCAAAGCCATACCAGTATGAGTCTATAAGAACCTCAACCCAGGCATGGGTTTTACCGTCCCCAGAAATAAGACCGTTTACATAACGGCAGGGAATTTTTAAAAACCTGAGAAAACAAAGCATGAGATTTGCGTAGTCCTGACAGACACCTTTTCTGGAAACAAAGACCTGCTCTGCAGTGGTGTTCATTGAAGTTATGTCACTTTCATAACTGACAAGGTTATGTACTATATCCATAATCAGAAGAACACGCTCCATCAGATTCGATGGAAAATAGAAAGATAAAAGATATTCAGAGATGTCTCTGCTGTATGAGGTAAGAGGAGTCTGAATAGAATAAATATATGGGTTATCCTCATTCTTTATTCTGTAAACAGACTGTCTCACAACTCCATAACTCTGCCACATAAGGCTTCTGTGGAAATTAAAACTTCCGCCATAGCAGATTGAATTTCCAAAGGAGTCATATGAACTGGATATAGAGTCAAAACCTACGTGAATAAAATCAGCTCTGAGATTAGACTGAAATTCATTTTCGTAAGGAAGAGCCCTTACGAGAACATAATGCTGTCTAACCGGTTCGTCGGTAGTCAGCATTGTCTCGTAACTGAAAATGTATTCCTTATGATCTTTCATTGTTAGATAACAACCATACGGTTAACAATATCCAGCATCTCTTTCTTGTACAGACTATCGTTGATCTCGTAGCGCTCCATATCCAGCATCAAATCAAATCTTTTAAGAGAATAGTCATCAAAAACAGACTGTTCTATCTCAGTCCATCTTAAAAGACTGTTAAAGACCTCTCTGACCACGCTATAGCGATAATCAAAGCGCATGTGCATATCAAGACTTTCAATAAAACGACCATAACGTACAAAGGCTAAAGCCTTGTCATCGAAAAGACGCTCCTCGATAGATCCGAAAAAAGCCAGAAGATTATCTGTAATCAGCTGCATGCTCGGAATTGAATCCTCAGCAAAATTCTTTACTGCCATACGCTCCAGATAACATATAGACATCTGTATATATGATAAAGACTCTGACTTTATGACCTCTCTTAAAAGAATGGCATTATCATTGGCACCATTAAGACAGGACATGATCGAGCTTGGGTTTGATTTATCGAACATATAGATGTTCGAAAACTCCTTAAATGACATGTTCTCTTTGACATCTGGTCCGAGATTTTTTGCATAGGTTGCAAAATCCACCGGGTTTCCGTCCAGATACATATCAAAATAACGGCGCAGAAAATGAAGGCTCAAATACACACGTTCTGCATATCGACCGAGCCAGAAAAGACGATTTGCCTTGGTATCGGAAATAGCAATTGAAGTCATATCGTTCCCCCTTTATTCACACATTACCCATGTATCTTTAAATCCACCGCCCTGAGAGGAATTGACCACGAAGGAGTTTGGATTACGGCTGAATCTTGTAAGACCACTTGGCCAGACAGAGGTTGTCCTGCCAGAGATTACAAATGCTCTTAAGTCGGCCTTACGCATGACAGTGCCGCCACTCTCGTCATCAAAAATCTCAAGATCCCTAAAATCTATTACCTCCTGAGCAATAAAGCGTCGAGGATCTTCTTTTATCAGATCCTTTAACTCTAAAAGACTTTTCTCATCCAGATCTCTGCCAAAGACAACACCATAGCCGCCAGCTTCACTAACGTCCTTGATTACAAGCTTTTCAAGAGATGAAAGGATATAGTCATAGTCCTTCTTGTAATAAGGAAGATAGGTTGGCGCATTGTGAAGAATAGGCTCCTCGTCAAGATAGTAGCGAATCATCTTAGGAACAAAATAGTAGATGCCCTTATCATCAGCGACTCCGTTGCCAAGTGCATTGACTACAGCGACATTGCCCTTTCGTACTACCTGCATCAGGTTTGGAATACCAATAAGTGAATCAGGAACAAAGGTATTAGGATCCATGTAATCATCAGAAGTTCTGCGATAAATACATCCTATGCGTTCCTTTTTACCGTGAAGTCCCAGATAGTAGGCATAATCATCCTCAACCACGATTTCACCGGCATAGGCAAGTGTTGCACCTGCCTTTTCAGCAAGATAAGAGTGCTCAAAGAATGCTGAATTATAACGACCTGGAGTAAATATGACGTTAAGACCGCCACCAACGTTCACGTAATCCATCATATTCCTGAGCAGATCACCGTAGTCACGGTTATCCAGAATCTTCTTGTCTCTGAAGATTGCAGGATAGACCTTACGCATAACATTTCTTGCGATCATAGGATAAGAGGCTCCGGATGGAATTCGCAGATTATCCTCAAGAATAAACCAGTCGCCATTTTTTGCCTGAACAAGATCAATTCCTGCAATATGAGCATAAATACCTTCAGATGGAGTTATTCCCTCGCACTCGTGAAGATAGCCTTTGGATGAGTAAACGAATTCAGGAGGAATAATCCCATCATTTATGATTTTTTTGTCATGGTAAACATCATAAATAAATCTGTTCAGTGCAGTAGCTCTCTGTATAAGCCCCTTTTCAAGAATATCCCAGTCATCCTTGGTGATAACTCTTGGAAATGAGTCATAAGGGAACAGTTGCTCCTTAAATACCCCGTTTTTGTAAATACCGAACTTGACACCATAGCGTTCAAGCCAGGAATTTACTGCGTTTCTGCCTTCTAATAATGTTTCCATGAGATTCTCTCTTATTTTTTTATTCACAATTTATTAATATCAGAGAAAACAGCGAGATTTATGCCTGAAGCTCGATTTCACAATTGAGATACAAATTGCTCAAAATTGGAAAATACATTGCACTATTTATTTTCATTTTTCCGTTTTTAATGATGAAAAAAATCTCAATAATCAAAAGGAAAAAGGAG
>JAZRAY010000260.1:0-7657 GCA_045634805.1 Succinivibrio sp.
AGAACAACAACTACACCGGCAGGAAAGAATATTAAGGGAAATCAGAAGGTTAAGAAGAATATGTTTGAAATTGTGGCAGCTCACGGAATCAGCTACTGCGCCACAGCAAGCATCGGATACCTTCAGGATTTCATGAACAAGGTGGAGAAAGCAGCCTCTATCAAGGGCACCTCCTACATTCACGTACTGGCTCCATGTCCAACCGGATGGGGAATTAAAACCGATGAATGTGTCGAGGTTGCAAAAGAGGTTGTGGACTGCGGCCTGTGGTACCTGGCCGAGTATGAAAACGGTTCCTACAGACTGAACAGAAGACCACGTGAGTTTACTGATGTGGCTCACTACATCAGACGTCAGGACAGATTCAAGCATCTGACCGACACGGAAATTAACGAGATTGCGCTTCAGAGAGATGCCAAATGGCAGCTTCTGGATAAACAGTACTTTTCAAAATAAATTAAATAAACAAGAGGATATATAAAATGCCTATCAACGATACTAAATATTGGAACGAGGAACTGGAAACCATTTCACGTCAGGATCTCGAAAAACAGCAGTTAAAGGATCTTAAGAAGATCGTTAAATATGCCTATGACAACTCTCCTTACTACAAGAGAGCTTTTGATAACGCAGGAGTTAAGCCTGAGGATATCGTAACCTTAAAGGATATCGAGAAATTCCCATTCATGGACAAAAAGACTCAGCGTGAGACTCAGGGTAAGGGCTCTTTCCTAGGTGAGCTGTGTGCTGTACCTGAGAATGATGTTGTATTTATTTCAACTTCATCAGGTTCAACCGGTGTTCCAACCATCTCTCCTTTCACTCAGAAGGACTTTGATGAATTCCAGGAGACCGAGGCACGCTGGTTCTGGCAGGTTGGTGTAAGACCAAATGACCGTTATGTTCACGCACTGAACTTCTCTTTATATGTTGGCGGTCCTGATGTTATCGGCGCTCAGAAAACCGGTGCTCTGTGCATCTGGGGCGGTACCCTTCCATCAGAAAGACTTCTGTGGGTACTGCAGAACTACAAGCCAACTGTAATCTGGACTTCTCCATCATATGCATGGCAGTTAGGTGAAAAGGCATTAAAGAACGGCATTGATCCTAAGAAGGATTTAAACATCAAGAAGATCATCGTTGCAGGTGAGCTGGGCGGTTCAATCAACGAAACCCGTAAGGCAATTGAGGAGCTGTGGGGTGCTGAGGTTTACGACTTCTACGGTCTGTCAGATATCTTCGGTGCCTGCGCTGCAATGTGTGAATACAAGGACGGTCTGCATATCGCCGAGAACCATATTCTGGTTGAAACTGTTGATCCTCAGACAGGCGAGGTTCTGCCTCCAGGCTCAAAGGGTGAGTTCGTATTCACAACACTACGTAAGCATGCACGTCCTCTGATCCGCTTTAGAACCGGTGATATCGGCTGGATTGACACCTCTGTCTGCAAGTGCGGCAGAACCCATGGCAGAATCCATGTTCTAGGCCGTAAGGATGACATGTTCATTGTAAGTGCTGTTAACGTCTTCCCATCAGATGTTGAAGCAGGTATCAGAAGTATCCCTGGTCTGACCGGTGAATACCGCATCAGAATCTACGATCAGGATTTCACCTGCAAGTATGCTGTTGAGGTTGAGAAGAAGGCTGAAAACGATCAGGATGATGCAGAGGTAATCAACACTGTATCCAATACCCTGAAAGCCAGAATCGGTGTAAAACCAGCAAATGTGGTTGTACACAAGGATGGCGGTCTGAATACACGTTCTGAGCACAAATCAAAGCGTGTTATCGATGAGCGCGAGCACAAGCTGGCATCATAAAGCCTGATTTTAAGGCGCTGAAAAACAATAATTCGGCGCCTTAAAGCCCCAAAACAGTGAATTTTGAAAATATTTCATTTTTTTTTATAAAACTACTTTATTTCATTTTTCTGTTGTTGTATAAATAAATTAAACAAAGGGAATATTTTACTATGACAAATTTATATTTACATAGCAAAACAGAGAGCACAGACATCAGTCTGCGCGCCTATACCTTTGTTTTCTCTCCAAAAAACCTTTCTTTATACTGTTGTAACTGTTGTTGTCAGTAAAGACAGCTAATACACAGACTCAGACTTAATTTAAGTCTACTCATATCAAAGCAGAAAGCTTTGATTATCAAAATAAAATCAACACAGAAAGTGGGATTAAAAAATGACAACATATCAGGGCAGCGTCACAGCCAGAATTTGCGCATGGGCTAGAGCTTATTACTCTAAAAATGAAAATCAACCAAGTTTTAATGATTATCTTGCAGGAAAAATCATTGAGGATGACAAGAAGCTTCTTCTGAATCTGATCCTGAAAAAACGCAGACAGGAACAGGGCGTATTCAAAAAGAATGTACTTGATCTGATTCTTCCGATTCCTGTTTCAAGAAGTATCTTTGCTGAGCGCGAATTTCTTGATTTCAAAAAGAAAAATCCATCAGCTCAGTATCTGATTCTGGGTGCAGGTCTTGATACCTTTGCCTGGAGAGATACTTCCGATAAGACAAGCTACTTCGAGGTTGATCACCCATTCTTCCAGGGCATTAAAAAGCAGAGAATCAAAAATCTGCATCTTGAGAACAGAGCAATCTTTGTTCCTGTGGATTTCACAACAGATTCTCTTAAGGAAAAGCTTAAGGAAGCTGGTTTTGACAGCAGCAAGCCAACCTTTGTGACCATCATGGGGTTATCTTACTACCTCAATTTCTCAACCTTCGTTTCAACACTCAAGGACATTCTTGATCTTTCATCAAATCCTACTGTTCTCTTTGATTTTTATGAAGAAAAATCAGCTTCAGATACCGACAGACGATTTGAAGAGCTTAAGAATCTGACAAGTTATGTAGGTGAGCCTATGAGCGATGGCTACAGCTCCTCAAATGTTGTTAAGACTCTTGAACAGCTGGGTTTTGCTGTAAAACATCTAACACCTTATGAAATAAAGGAAAAAATCCTTTCCGGTCAGATAAAAAAAATTAAGGCCTATGACAACGTACATTTCATAAAAGCAGAAAAACTATAAGGAAACTACCATGAAACACTATTCACATATTGAGACATCATTTATCCACGGCGGTATCAGCACTGACGAATATACAGGCTCAGTCAACGTTCCAATTTATCAGACATCTACCTTTGCCCAGAAGAATATCGGCGGAGATGTTAAGTGGGAGTACTCAAGAACAGGAAATCCAACCAGAGCAGCTTTAGAAAGTCTGATTGCAGAGCTTGAAGGCGGTGATGCAGGCTTTGCATTCGGTTCAGGTATGGCTGCGCTTACAGCTGTAATCTCTCTTTTCAAAACCGGAGATAAAATCCTGATTTCATCAAATGTGTACGGTGGAACCTATCGAGTTTTAGACAAAATCTTCTCAAACTTCGGTATTACCTATGAGATAACCGATACCACCAAGGAAGGTGTTTTTGAAAAGGCTATTACTCCTGATGTAAAGGCAGTGATTATTGAAACTCCTGCCAATCCGCTTTTAACAGTTACTGATCTTGAGGCTATTGCCAAAATAGCTCACAAGCATAATCTTGTGGCAATTGCAGATAACACCTTCATGACACCTTACCTGCAGAGACCTCTTGAGAACGGCTTTGATATCGTGGTTCACAGTGCAACCAAATATATCGGCGGTCACTCTGATGTAGTAGCAGGTCTTGTTGTAACCAGAAATCCAGAACATTCAAAGCAGATTGCCTTTATTCAGAATGCAACCGGTGGAGTTGCAGGTCCATTTGACTCCTTTTTGATGATAAGAGGCATCAAGACTCTTGCAGTCCGTATGGACAGACATGCACAGAATGCAAAGGATATTGCTGAATACCTGCAGTTAAACAGCGATGTGAAGACTGTTTACTATCCAGGTTTAACCAGTTTTAACGGTCATGATATCCACAAAAAGCAGGCAAAAAACGGAGGTGCCATGATCTCCTTTGAGCTTACTGAGAATCACGACATCAGAAAATTCTTTGGAAGCTTAAAACTTATTACTCTAGCTGAAAGCCTTGGCGGTGTTGAATCACTGGTATGCCATCCAGCTTCAATGACACACGCTTCTATTCCAAGAGATCTGAGAGTGAAACTTGGAATTACAGATAATCTGATAAGACTGTCAGTAGGCATCGAGAATGCTTCAGACCTTATCTCAGACATCAAACAGGCAATCGAAAACAGCAGAATTTAGGAGTAAAAAATGTTTTATTACAATTCAATCAAAGATCTAATCGGCAACACTCCCCTGGTTAAACTGAACCAGATTGTAAGCAGCGATTCAGTAAACCTTTTTGCAAAGCTTGAGCTCTACAATCCAGGCGGCTCAGTAAAGGATCGTACCGGTACCTACATGATTGAGGATCTTGAAAGAAAGAAGCTTCTCAAAAAAGGCGGCACCATTATTGAGGCAACCGCAGGAAATACAGGTCTTGGTATTGCCATGGCAGCACTGAATAAAGGCTATAAGATTATCTTTGTGGTACCTGAGAAGTTCTCTGAGGAAAAGCAGATCCTGATGAAGGCTCTTGGTGCCGAGATAATAAGCTCTCCTCGCGAGGAAGGCATGCTTGGAGCAGGAAGACGAGCAGAGGAGCTGCGCCGTCAGATTCCAGATTCAGTAACATTAAACCAGTTCGGCAACATGTCAAATCCGCTGGCTCACTATGAGACCACCGGTCCTGAAATCTACAAGGCTCTTGATGGACAGATCGATTATGTTGTAGCAGGAGCAGGTTCCGGCGGTACCTACAGCGGTGTACTTAAGTACTTAAAGGAACAGAATCCAAATATCAGGGGAATCCTTGCTGATCCATACGGTTCAACCATGGGTGGCGGTGAACACCATGACTACAATATCGAGGGTATTGGAAACGACTTTATTGCCGATACCATGGATATCAAACTGGTGGATGATGTAATCAAGATTTCAGATGACGATGCCTTTGATGCATCAAGACTTCTGGCAAGAAAGGAAGGTATCTTTGCCGGTTCTTCCTCAGGTGCGGCTTTAAGTGCCTCACTTAAGCTTATCCAAAAGGGTGTAAAGGGAAACATCGTCACCATCTTCCCAGACCGCGGTGACAGATATTTCTCAAAGGGTCTATACAACTAGTTATTGTTCTTCTTTATTTATTTGTTCATGGTTGGTAGAACGGCTTCTCTGATAATTCAGGCCCGGAGAAAAAAAGTCGTTCTACCCTTTTTGTTTGGGGATTACGAATTAAAACCGTACTTGATACTGCATTTTCTCATGCAGAACCAGGTCAGAATAAGAGAACTTATCTCAGCCACAACAATAGCAAGCCAGATACCGTTGGCACCAATCAGTACAGGCAGTACTAAAATTGCTCCTATCTCAAAGATAAAGGTTCTGAAAATAGAGATAACCGCAGAGACGACACCGTTGTTTAAAGCTGTAAAGAAAGCTGAACCGAAAATTGCAATTCCGCTGAAAAGAAAAGATACAGCATAAAGCTTTAGTGCATGGGATGTCAGATAGCAAAGCTCCTTGTCATAGCCTACGAAAATCGAAGCCAGAAGATCAGAGAATACCTCTGATACAAGAACAATTACTGCACCGCCGATCAGAACAAGCTTTAGTGCCCTTATAAGAATCTTCTTTAGCATCTGCTTTCTTCTGGCACCGAAGTTATAGCTGAATATCGGAGCACTGCCGGTTGCGAAGCCATAGAAGGCAGCAGTAAACAGGAAGCTTAGATACATAATCACGCCAAAGGCGGCAACACCGTTATCACCATAGGTCTTTATAAGCTGGAAGTTGTACACAATGGTAACCACACTTACCGCGATATTGGTAACCATCTCTGACATACCGTTGAAACATGACTGAGTCAGAACCTTAAGGTCAAACTCAGGATTTCTTGATAGTGACAGCAGTGAATCGTTCTCTCTTGAAAAATATACAAGAGCAACCATAACACTTATCACCTGACTTAGAACCGTTGCTATAGCAGCGCCCTTAAGTCCCATATCAAAGACAATGATGAACAGAGGGTCAAGCAGCATGTTCAGTACACCGCCTAAAAGAGTTACACAGAAGCCAAGCTTAGGCTTTTCGGCTGTAACAAAGAAGCCCTGCAGGCTGAAGGACAGGATAAAGAACGGTGTAGACAGGAACAGATAGTCTGCATACATGGTTGCGTAATAGAGCAGTTCTCCCTGAGCTCCAAGCATTCTTGAGAGAGGCTCTGAGAAGAAAAAGCAGACAATTCCGATGAGAGAACCTATTCCCAGCATGGAATAGATAAACATTGAAAAATAGGAGTTTGCTTTTTCCCTGTCACCTTTTCCAAGACAGATTCCGACAAGAGCATTGCCTCCTGATCCAATCATAAGACCTATAGCTGCGGCAATAGGAAACAGAGGATAGATAAGGTTTACCGCTGCAAAAGGAACCTTGCCCACAAAGTTGGAGACAAAGAAGCCGTCCACCATGGTATAGATGGAAGTGAATACCATCATGGCGATTGCGGGTGCAGTAAAGACAATAAGTTTATGAAAATCAAAGTTATCAGACAAATGTATTCGCATAGAAAGCTCACCTGAGCTCTCAAAAAGAACTTATTGCAGCCCGATTTTCACTGTGACGAAGAGACAGCAACCCAGAGGAATCTTTCGATTTCTCTTAGGTATTGATGGTCAGGATATTTTATCTGAGAAATTTTTTGAATTTATAGAGTGTTTTTTCCACTTTATAATCAGGCTAAATGAGTTCTTTTTGAAAACTTCTTGTTTTATAAAAATATTTCTAACCTATTTATAAGGCTAGATACCAAATTCGCTTTTATCAAAATTAATGCTTGTGGAAGATGATCCTTTTCTCACCGGCAGAATTTTGAGCATGTAAAAGATCACAGACTAAAGTTTTTTGTTTGGAAAAAAACTCAACATCTCCTTGTATGTTTCCATTAATGACAAACGTGTTTTTTACGTCATGCCTTTCATATCAAGCGAGATCAGAAGTATTAAAAGAACAGAAAGTTTGAACTATTTCTCATTATAAATTAATTTTTTTCTTAAAATATCATCTTGATTTTAAAGATAATTGCTTATTTAAAGATTAGATTAATCCGTTTTAATCGAAAATTAGTGATCCTTATACTATCTTTATTTGAAACGTCACCTAAACTTAAAAGCAGACACTTGTTATGGAGGGTGTATGGCTAAAAAACCAAAGATTATTGGCAGCAATGATATTATGTTATCTCTATGCCAGAGTGTTTCTTCTGTTTTAACTTCAGCAACTGGTAAAAAAACAGACTTCGTGCCACTGGTTCAGAAGATCTCTAAAACTGTTCTGACCCCAGATATCGGTACCTTCGTAATGTTTACCGGTTCCTTCTCAGGTATGGTGGTTATCAATTTCCCTAAAGAAACCGCAATGGAGCTATACAAAGCCTATCTGAGCAACATGGGTCTGCCTGAGTCTGAAATGGCTAAGAACTACACACAGGACGAGGTAAGTAATTCGCTAGGTGAGTTAATGAACCAGATTATCGGTGATTTTACTCGTTGTGTTAGCGAAAGTTTGCACATTAGGATCGACCAATCACAGCCAAAAATGTTAGTATTACCACGTGAAGTTCAGATTAATATTTCTGTTGATC
>JAZRAY010000261.1:0-5389 GCA_045634805.1 Succinivibrio sp.
CCTTGAAATGCTTGAATATCTCACCATTCATTGGCTCTGGTCTGTTCATTGTCTTCTCCAGATATGTTGTCCATTTTTTTAGAATTCTGTCCGATGATTTTAGCATTTTGGGAACAGAATATTCCCAAATATTTCAGACAATTAGAAAAAAAGAAGAGCCATCATTTGATGGCTCTGAGGTGGAAATGTTCGTCTTTACTTGATAAGTTCCGGTCCCAAATCTCCAATACTTACAAGTCCTCTTGGTATGATTCTGAGTTTAGGAATAACCGGTAGAGATAGGAATGATAGGGTAACAAAAGGATCAATATCTTTATAAACACCCATTTTATAGGCCTTATTCTTAAGACGTTCAATCTTTGCACTAACATTATCCAGGCTTTCATTGGAAATCAGTCCCATAATAGGAAGGGGCAGGGAATCAAATACCTTTCCTTTTTCGACAACAACAATTCCTCCCTGAAGCCTTCTGATTTCATTTACTGCAATCGCCATGTCATTATCGTTGTCTCCAACAACTATGATGTTATGAGAGTCATGAGCGACTGAAATTGCTATCGCTCCGTTCTGAATTCCATAGCCGTTGGTGATTGCAACACCTATCAGACCTTTGTTTTTATGACGTTCAATTGAGGCAATTTTCTTGAAGTCGCCATATGCTTTGAAATTGTCTGTAGGATTGAATCTTATCAGAACATCTTCAGTTGTAATCTGTCTTGGAACAATGCTGATTACATGAACAGGCTCTTCATCAATAGGCAGCCTGAACTGTTCTGGAGTTATTTTTGAGATATTAACTGTATGTTTCAGTTCCTTTGGACAGGCAGGTCCTTTTTTAAAGGATTCCTTACCTTTAATTTCCTTGCCTTTTACGAAAACTCTCTCAACATTGAATTTCTTGAGATTATCCACGATGATAAAATCTGCCTGATAACCTGGAGCAATTGCGCCAAGATGTTTTAGACCATAGCGGCGTGCTGTATTGATGGTTGCAATCTTGATGGCATCAATTGGCTTCATTCCAAGTGAAATTGCGATTCTGACGTTGTTATCGATATGACCGATTTTTACAATATCTTCAACATGACGGTCATCTGTACAGAAACTGAAATTGCAATTATCAATTTCAGAAGTCAGAATTCCTTTAATCAGATTCTCAACATTATGGGCCGCACTTCCTTCTCTGATTAGAACCTGAATTCCAAGACGTGCTTTTTCAAGTGCTCCTTCAAAGTCTATTGACTCATGATCTGTATCAATACCAGCAGCGCTGTATTTCATCAGGTTAATTCCGGATAGGGAAGGAATATGTCCGTCAATTATATGGTTCTGGTCGAAGAGTTCCAGTTTTTTAAACATCTTCTTATCAGCGTTGATTACAGCCTCTGTATCCATAACCTCTGCAAGACCGAGTACTCTTGGATGATTTGCATATGCTTTCATCTCCTCAGCTGTCAGCTCGCAGCCGTTATCATCAAGATTGGTTGCAGGAACACATGATGGCATGGTTACAAAGACGTTGGCTGGAGCATCCTCGGTCTGATCAAGAATATACTTAATTCCTTTAATACCGCAGACGTTAGCGGCTTCATGCGGATCTGCAATTAAGGTTGTGGTGCCTTGCATAACTGCTACTGAAAGCAGATCACGAGGCTGTACCATAGTTGATTCGAAATGCATATGAGCATCTATCAGTCCAGGTACAACATACTTATCCTTAACATCAATCTCCTCTTTACCGCGTCCGGTTTCTGACCAGAAGACAAAATGACCTGCACTTACAGCAAGATTGGAATGGAAGATTTCACCCGTAAAGACATTAACTATATTACAGTTTCTAAGTAGAAGATCAGCAGGCCGCTTTCCGTCCATGACTTCTTTTACTTTCAGGTAGCTTTGTCTATCCATTCTTGATTCCTCAACGTGCAGCTAACCTTTAGTTGCAGATTTTCTGGTACTCATCCAGAGGCATGAAATCCACACTGGTAACTGAACATGCTTTATTCTTGTATTCTTCGATTTTGTTTTCAGAGAGGGCTACTGACTCTGGGACGTATGACACTCTGTTCTTAATTTCGTTATTGATTTCCTTGATATAGGTTAAATACTCCTGAGGGAATTCTGCATTTTTGGTTGTTACTGTTCCTTTTTCTGTAATCAGTTTTACTGCCTTTTCATCTGGATTTGCTGGATTAGTCTCATGTACGTATCCAATCTCCTTTGCCTTTCCCTGATTTAGAGTGTTGCTGAAGCTGATTCTTTCAAGATCCGGCTTCACCTGGGTAGTGATGTTGAAGCAGGTTTCGTTGTCATTTTCAACGGCACAGTATGATTTGGTATATTCTTCAAATGAATTGTCCTGATTGTACCTGTATATATAGGTTACATCCCTGGTCTCAAGTATGTCGGTTATGAGCTCACCGTATTTAGTTTTTTTAGGTGTTACAGTTCTGAAGTAACCAAACTGAGTTTTCTCATCAAGGTCGATTTCAGCCTGTCCCTTATAAAGCGTTCTGTTCTTTCTGTCATTGATAAGATAAATATTTATCAGAGACTGATTGTCACTGTACTCAACAATCTGTTCGCTATCAGTTGTCTCATATTTTACGAACAGTCTGCCAATACCGTCTGCCTTACCTTTGGTACAGCTTCCATCCCAGAAGAACTGACCGTTCTGTACAGAAAGATCTCCTTCATTGGTCAGATATGCAATCTCGCATTTCTCTGTTTTATTGGCTGGCTGTATTTTCAGGAATTTGTATTCTGTCTTCTTATCCTGAATCAGCTGAATGTTGTCTGTTTCAAGTGCCATAAGAGTTTCATTTGAAGGAACAACCTCAAGATCTGTCGTATCAATTGTATTTACACAGCCAGTAAGTATTGAAGAAATTAGAATGATCTGTGGGAAGTTCTTCTTACTCATCGGTGTCACCTCTTTGTCTAAAGTATCCTGTTAACTCAAGAAATAATCTGCTTATATTTTTAAGATTAGATTTTGATTCTGCGTTTTCAAGGCGAAACATAGTAAAAACAACATGTTAGCGTCACATTTTTTTTAAATAATCTTTATTTTCAAGGAAAAACAGTGGAATTGAGGTCTGTAGAGAGGAGTATGAGAAAAAGAAACGGGGATTTAAATCCCCGTCTGAGCCGATATCTACATGGTTATGAATTCATTTACTTGGTTTGATCGATTGTTAATACTCCTTTGTTTATAAGTTTTGAATCAGAGGTTATTAGTTTTTTCAGATTCTTCACAGGCTGAATCTGTTCATTGTTAACCTTAAGAGATCCTAGCTGAGCACGGGCCTTACGATTAACTCTGATGGTTGTTGGGTGTCCCTGTGCGGTATTCTCAACACTGACTTCTCCTGTGACAGTTAGCTTTCCTCCTTGAACAAGTAGCTGTTCGTGTCTTACATCCTCTGCATTTGGTGCCTGTCCTAACTTAACTGCCTTGCCCATGTCTGGTCCTGGAGGAACAGAGCCTATGAACTTGGCAATTGTACCGTCGTCATATCCCTGAACATAGAGATTGCCGTTAACTGTTGTTCCGTAGCCTCCAAAGGTATTGGACTGGAAGAATGCATTTCTGCCCTTAGAGGTTACGGTAACATCACCCATTACGGATTTTGTTTTCTCAGGTCCGGTCCAGCGTGCATGTCCTGTTGAAACGATAGCAGCTGCGCCACCGCCAGGAGCTGTTACACTGACCTTTCCGGTTACAGTGGAGTCGATAACACCCTGAACTGTGTAGATAGCTGACAGAGGTCCGTCCTGATCATCCTTAGCCTGGTTTTCAATGATGACTTCTCCAAGCTTTACCTTAGGACCTTTCTTTGTGACCTTGCCGCCAAGAATTCCTGCTGCGGTGTTGAAGTTGGCAAGAGCAACTGTTGAGTCGGCGGTTACACCTGGATTGGTACTCTTTACAATCATGCTGCCAACATCAATGGTTCCGTTTGCGCCAACATAGTAGAAGCCTGCATTGGCATTGTTTCTGTAGCCAGGACTTCCGTCAACTGAGCCATCAGGATTGTAGATTCCCTCAACACCATGACCGATGATCTCGATTGCGCCTAATGCAATTTCAGGAACATCTTTTCTGTCAAAGCCGTCAGACAGGGCACCGCGGTCAAACTCGTTGATTGCAAAAATTGCATTGCCGTGAGTCTTGTCCAGTCCTTCAATTAAAAGCTTTCCTTTACCTGTCAGAGTGGTTCCCTTACCCTGAAGATTTCTAACTGTTCTGATCTTGGCCACACCTGCACCTGCTGCAGATGAAACCTTTAAAAGACCGTCAACTCTGATATCTCCTGCATAAGGACTCTTCTTTCCATTCTCTGCAATAGAGCGTCCGTCAGCCAGCCATAAAACTGCATTGTCAGCCTCCCCAAGTTTCTTTGCATCAGGTCCTTTGGTGTTTTTGGCATCTGCCTTGTCAGAACCTAGGATAAAGGTTCCTCCCTCCTGAATTTCAAGAGCGTGGGTATAGTTAGGATTGAAGATACTTCCTGCGTTCTTTGCATCCTTGTCGGCAGGGGATTTTGAAACTGCGGTATTGGAGGTTCCTGTACCACCGACAATCAGAGTGGTATGGTCAAAGTCCTTCTTGTTAAGACCGCTGTGAACCTGTAGCTTGCCGCCTTTCTGTACAAGAACAAACTTGCCTGCAGGGATATAGAAGGTATTCTTTTCTTTCTGGATTTCACCTGGGAGGCATACTTTTACGTTTGCACCTGAGGCGATAATTACACCATCAAAAGGAAGTCCTGTATCGGCAGCTCTCCATTCCTTCACATCTCCTGATAGGAATCCTGTGGCGGTTGCGCTGTTCCATTCCCCGTCAAAGCCAAGCAGTGCATCCATCTGAGACTGACTGTGAATTACTCTGATTCGACCATTGTCATCTGCGGTCTGTTTGCATGTGCATCCGGTCAGAGCCATTGCGACTATCACTGCACAGGCAGAGAGTTTTAGAGGTTTAAAGTCCATACGAACTCCTTATGTTTGTTTGATTTTTAAGATATTTTTTAGGAAATGACAAAAGTAGACAGGTGTAACTTTTGTTGTATTTTTAATCTTAAATTAGCATTTCAAGTTATCAAGGTATGATCTTTTAAATCTTGACCGTGTGTACAATTTAATTTACAGAAATTTAAAGTGGGGCTTTGGGGGACTCTATTTGGAAGCGCTGAAATTCAAGCTATGGCAGACGTTTTGTCTGCTTTATAAATGCGTTTCTTCACATGTTTTTCTATGTGAAAGATAACTTTTATGTGGTATATCCGGTGCGGCCTAATTATGGAAAAATGATATTGAGGTTTAATTCTGCGCTCCAAGGAGTTGGCTAAGACATTGTCTTCCTAAGACCGCTTGGCCTCCGACT
>JAZRAY010000262.1:0-5280 GCA_045634805.1 Succinivibrio sp.
TACGATCCGACTTTGCATATGTAGCATCTGAAGATAACAGGCTCCATTCAGTCAGAGTCTCATTACAGATATCCACAAAATCTATATCGATAAACTTACGGCGAACATCCAGCTGAGTCAGGAAGTTCTTTCTAAGCTCCACATCCGATTTGTTAAGCATAATCGGATCGATCTTGGTAATAATCTCATAGCTCTCGGTATACAGACGCTGAAGCTCATTATTGATCATATAGGCTTTGAGCTCTGAGGTCAGATCATAGAACTCAGCATAACTGTTAGCTGTCAGATGAACTGTATCAGGAAGCTGATACCAGTATTTCATATAGCTTGCTGAATAAGTTGCAAAGGCTTTTAGAATCTTAGTGAGTCGAGTTGATGATGACAGAACCTTCTTGGCAAAAACGAAGTCCTTGGCCTTGGATTCCATTGCCTTCTTTATGAATACCAGAGGCTCAAAGTAGCGAGAGAATACTTTAGGGTTATATTCGTCTCTAACCTTCAGGTCCCCTAAAACCTCTTTTGTAGACTGATACTGAGCATCAAGTTCTGCTCTGTTGTTGGCTTTATCCTTTGCAATCAGTACAGCTATATTTGAAAGAAGCTTATGATCAGACTCTTCATATGGATACAGATTCTGAATCTGAGCTATGATGTCAACGTACTGCATTGAGTAGTCTGCAGCAAGAAGTCTCTTGGCGTTGGTCACCCAGTGTGTCACAAGCTCCTCGCTCTTATGATCATTGAGAATAGTATTAAGATTCTCAATGTTGCGCTCATACTCGCTGTCCAGAATTGAGGTATTTCTATCAAGCTCCTCAATTGTCCACTGCTCCAGTTTACCTGATACCACAGTCAGTTTTGAGTTTTTAAGAATCTGTTTAATAAGATTGTAATTGTAGGAAATTTCGTTCTCTAATGGTTTATCTCCATCCTTATCCTTGCCTGCAGGATGATTCTTTGAAGCTTTATCACGAGAAAACAGAGGTGACTGATTGATCTTGAGCAGATCCTTCTTCATGCCCTCGTTCTTGTAGTCAATTAAGGTTAAAGCCTGATTCTTTACAAAATCAAAACTTGAGAAATCCACGCCACCAAAATGAATAGATTTATTTCCGGCGTAGTTTTCAAGCTTATGAAGCAGTTTCTCAAATTCCTTTAACTGGTTAAAGTCTCTGTTCAAAAGCTGCTTGTACGCACTGTATGCAGAAGACAGACGATTTGAGAAAGGACTGGTTTCATGCTTGGCGACCGGCTTGCCATTGGACTTATCACCGAGCGCCTTATCTGTCTGAGACAGTAAGGTATTCTTGATGGAAGAAGCAGTATCAACTGTTGCAAACTTCATCAGCTCATCAATAACAGGAGTTTTTGATAAATACATTGAAGTTGCCGAACGGGCACGATAGACCATGCTTTTTACCTGGTCATAGTTCATTTCCTTAAAGTCCTGAGTAGAAATCTCCTCAAGCTCATCATAGGATTCTAGGATATCACTGGCAGCATCAATATAACCTGAGAGCAGTATAAAGTTATGTCTTGGGTAATTCTTTAAGGTCCTCCAGTTATTTACCAGCCCCTCTATACCAGACTTACAGGCTATCGAATAGTTCTCATCGAGAACAACCGCAGAATTGGTCAGATTACTTGCATAATCATATTCTGGAATAAAGTACTGGAACTGGGATGACTGAACCTCAGTAAACGAAGGAATAGTCCAGTTCATAAAGGACTTCATCACTGAATCTGAATATGCCTCATTCTTGTAGACATTCTTATTGTAAATGTCATAAAAGGCAATTTCCATCAGACTGAAAAGCGCATCTGTCTTCTTTTCATCATATGGGGCCTGTCCATTTTTGATAAGGTTGTACTCAACAATATCTACAATAGGATAGAACGCCATCTTGGTCTGAATATAATCATAGATGAAATAATTATCGCCATAGACGGAATCATTGTCCCAGCCGAAATGAGCCATTGACTGAGGGAAGAACTGCCAAGGTACGTCAATAGTTCTCAAAAGACGCTTCTGTGCCTGAGAGAAAAAGTTAAGTCTGGTGTTTGAATTCGAGTTAGGCATAGGAACATCAAAATTCTTTACAACCTGTCCACTCTCGTTTACAGCGAAAAGCTGAGCAGAATCAATGGCACCTGATTCGATATCCTTTGCCAGTCCCTGATAATAGATGGTTCCGTCTTCAAGACGTTTTTCAAACTCACCAGCCTTAAACAGCGTTCCGTACCAGTAAATCAGAGAAATGAGCAGTAATCCGCCACAGCAGGAGTAGAAAGGCAGCTTTCTTATAAAGATTTCACGTTTGGTGAAGGTTGCATCCTTGTTCTCTCCAAACACCTTCATTGAAAGCAGTTTCTTAATGAAGAATGATGAGGTAAGCTTATTGTTATCAACAATAGGAGCATCATCAACCGTTGAATTCTGCATCATGGCAAAACGGTTGCTCAGGCAGTATCCCTTATCCTCAGCAGAGGTTAAATACACTCCCTTGAAAGGAAGAATTGCCCTTCCACGCAGAGATTTACTTCCAAAAATAGTCTCAAGATATAATGCAAGATTATCCTTAAGCTCACGAAGTCCATCAGCAAAAAGATAGATGTTGCCGGTTAATGGCATTCTGCTTTCATTTTTATTTGTCAGAGCAACCACGTCAGGACGCATAAGCTGACTTACAGCGCCATCTTTAATGTGACTTATGAAGTTGTCAAAACTGGTATTAAAATCGTCAGAATGGAAGAATCCGTCTTCAACAGTTGGCTGATAACCTACAATCTGAGAGGTTACAGACTCATTTGCATTACCGAAGAACTCTCTGAAGCCAAGAACTGTATCAAGTTTTGTTATTACCACATAGCATGGAATATTCATGCTTAAAACAAAGGTAAGATGCAGAAGCTCATCAACAATCAGATGAGCTTTCTTTAAGGTCAGCTCCTTGTTATCAGCGATAAGTGACTCGGCAGAAACAGTAATGATAATTGACTCAAGAGGCTTTTTCCTATTGGCTTTTTTTACCTTGTTGCAGATATAGTTCCACTCGGCACTTGAGCCGCCTGCCCAGTTATCAAAGAATACCTTACCGGAAACATCGACAACAACTTCGCTTGAATTGATGTAGAACTTTACAGGAGGCTTATCTTTAGCCTCTGTAAAGGAGGCATTATAGTCAAGACCGGATTTTTCAATCAGAGTTGATTTACCGCAGCTTGGTTCACCAACAATAAGGTGCCAGGTCAGATCATGACGGTATAGCTTGCGGTTTACCTTAAGAATTGTGGAGCAGTCGCTAAAAAGACTGTCGATTGTAACAAGTTTGTTATTAAGCTCGAGCTTTGCCTTATCAGTTTCCTTACCGCCGCGGACAAATGAAGACAGTCTGGACCAGATCATCAGGTCCTTCTTTAAAGATGCAACCTCAACAGTTTTCTGACGCTTCTTGTTTAGGAAGAAGAAAAATCTAATCATCAGAAATATAAGGATAATAATTCCCAGTATGATGACAATAGTCCATACCGGATGTTCCATAATAAATCCGACATCTGCGTCCTGAGAGATAGCTTCGTTTCCGTTCATACCTGATCACTCTCTATTCTTATGGCTAAAAAAGTTCTCTAGCGTGACTTTTCCTTATTATTTGTATCTGAATTCTCTTCAACAAGTTCGTTGTAAAGATCCGTATTCTTAACACTGGACTTACTCATAGCTGCCGCTGCAGTATTATCTACCGCATGAACATATGATGAGATGGATGACGCAAAGGTGATCCAGTTAATCACAAATGAGATAAAGGCAAATGCACAGAAAAACAGCAGCCAGAATTTTGAAGTTCTAAGTAAATCCTTCTTCTTAGACTTATCCGTATCAAAATCCTTTTCCAGAATAATGTCCGGACAAATCTTTTCCATATTAAAATCAGGACCAATATTTATTTTCTCTGAACATTTCTTCATGATGTCCAGGATATCGGCCTTATTTCGCTTGTAAGAGCCATCAAAGCCCAGACCCAGCATAATATAAAAGAGTCTTGATACTGATTCATCATCACTTCGCATCAGACTGTCATTGAGCAGTTCAAAAAACTTTTCATCTCCAGAGAATTCATTGAAGGTTCTGGCAATTTCCTGATAGTTTTCAGAAAAACTGAATCCACCTTCCTTGATGGAATAATCGATGAAAAAGATAAGAGGTTTCTCTATCTGTGAATACTGCTGCTGCAGGATAGGATGGGACGCACACTTATGACTTATCTCTGTCAGATCATTTCTGATTTCAGACAGAATAACTTCCTTAGGAACTTCATACCCGCTTTTCTTAAAGGAGTAATACTCACATATCTTCTTGAAAACAGGATTAAGAATATTCTCTATTTTCTGATCCATAATCCTCATCCTTCATAATACTTAAGTACAGCTGCAAAGCTCTTCTTAGTGTGAATCAACAGCTACATACAGAGTTGCTGTCAGATTTGGGAACAGATCGCCTGCGCAATCTATAACCATATTCTTCTCTTCGTTTATATACTTCCAGATCCTCTCTGAGCTATCACAGTCAAGCCTGAACCACAGAGTATGAGCAATATTAGGTAAATACTGTGGAGGATTGCGGATCTCAAGAAGTTTTACGCCGCGAATACGATCGGATAAGGATTTCCTGTCAATAAGACGGAAATTATCACCGACTTCAATATCATCAACGCGATCGCGAAGATTACCTGTGAACTGAACAGCCAGGAACAGATTCTTTGTAGAGAATACTCTCTCATCCAAATCTTCAAGCTGCAGTACAGAGTTCTTTTCATAGAATTCAAAAGCCAGAGCCGAGCTTACACCGCCTCTTAACAGGATTCCTCTTATACGCTTTAAAAGTGTTTCAATAACTGGTTTTAAATTATCGTGATCATAGTGAGGAACCGGCTCATATGATGAACTTGGATTAACAGCCTCAAGTTCGGATAAAAGAGAGATAAGCTCAAGATAAAGAGCAAATGTAGAAATTCGACCAGGAACAAGTTCTGAATCCAGTCTTGCAGCATACAGACTTGCTATTCTTAAAATCATCATCTGCAGAACTTTTGAGCCTGATAAGGAATTAGGATCAAAAATTTCTGATTCAAACTGCTCCAGAATACTGTTCTTTGCTGACTTTAACTGGAATATAAGTTCACTTGAAATCTTAAGCAGAGGACAGTCCTTAGATAGGGAGACAAACGGAGGCATATAGTCATTCACCAGCTGCAGTGAAGGCTGACCAGCGTTAATTGATAC
>JAZRAY010000263.1:0-10815 GCA_045634805.1 Succinivibrio sp.
AACATCAGGCAGCACAGCTTGGTGCTACCCATCTTGTTGAGAAATACGCCTATACAGCTCATATAACCTATAAGCTTTTAGGTGTTGTGCTATCAGGAAGAGCCTATAAGTGTCCTTTAGGAAAAGGTCCTATTATGAATAACGAAGCAGGAAAACTGCAGTACGATTTTCCAATGACCGATCCTGAACAGGATATCATCAACGATTAAAACGAAAATACCGCAGACGATTCAATCTCTGCGGTACTTCTCATCATCTCTGTCTTAATTCTTTCTATTCAGAAAAAATCTTTTTCCAGATTTCCTCTACCCTGTAGGTTGCAGGGATTCTGTCTGACACTGCAATAAGTCTTGGCAGATCAGCTAGAGAAAGCTCATGGTATACCTGTCTGATATCAATGTATGCTGCAATAAGCTCATCAGTAATACTCTTGTCTACAATGCCCAGATTTGAGCACTCCTCAAGAATACGGACATTATCTGACCAGAGCTTCATCTGAGGATATACAGGAGCATATTTTAAAAGCAGGTACTGAGAGATAAACTCGATATCAATCATACCGCCGACACCATGCTTGATGTCATAGAGCTTATCTGAGGAACGATCCAGATGAGAGCGCATTTTCTCTCTCATACCCACAACATCCTCTTTAAGTTTCTGATCGTCCTTCTCTGCCCTTATAACTTCCTCACGGATCTGATTAAACTTCTCGATAATATCAGATGAACCGGCAATCGGACGCGCTCTAACCAGAGCCTGATGCTCCCAGGTCCATGCTCTGCCCTTCTGGTATAGATCAAACGAATCTGTATCAGAAATCAGCACACCGGTATCACCATCTGGTCTTAGACGCATATCCAGATCATAGAGAATACCGCCAACCGTAGTTGTAGTTGCCAGATGCATGATTCGCTGAATCAGTCTCTGATAGAAAATTGTCTCAGAAACTCCGTTTTCACCGTTAGTTACACCATCTCCGGCTCTCTTGAGGAACACCATATCCAGATCTGATTTGTAGCCAAGCTCAATTCCGCCAAGCTTTCCATATCCGATAACAGCGATACCAGGATCATTAACTGAGCGGCCTTCAGGTTCACCATACTTCTGAACATTAAGCTCCCAGGCAATAACAATCAGCTCCTTGATAAGAGCCTCGGCAAGCCAGGTTAGAGCATCGGAGATTTTCATCAGCGGAAGCTTTCCTGCCTTATCAGACAGAGCAATACGGAAGACCATAATCTTTTTGAAAAGTCTGAGCTCTTCCATTACCGCTTCAAGATCGTCTCTATCGATTCTCAAAAGCTGTTCCTGCAGCATAGAGAGAAACTCGTCTGGTGATGGTGGTTTGGTAAAGTACTGAGGAATAAAGAGCTCATCCAATAGAATCGGATGAGAGGTAATAAGCTCACTGGCAAAATGATTTTCCTTCAAAAGCTCAATGAATCTCTCTAAAACCTCATTCTTATCTCTTAAAAGCTGAATATAAGGAGTTCTCAGGGCAATTTTCTCAATCAGGCCTGACATACGCTTGAATAAGGCTGCAGACTGCTGCTCTTTGGCAATAAGGTAGATAACCTTAGGCATCAGCTCAAGTAAAGTTTCTCTGCCGACAGGGCCTACAGGCATTCTTGCAAGAGAGGTTTTGAGAGTAATGATGTCTCCTGCCATCTCTCGGGTGTTTTCCTTGTTGACCATGTGAGGCTCAAGCTCTGCACACATCTCCTCAAGGTCACTGTCTGCCTCCCAGAGATCGAAATTCTTGTAATCCTCTTCAGAATCCTCTTCGTCAGCTACAACCTTCTTGAATTCCTCGTGAACAAACTGCATCACTTCATCAAGATCTGCTCTGAAGTGTTCTTCAGAATCATAATTCATTGCGACGACAACTCTTGCCATATCCTTTGAATTATCTGGCAGGTTCTGAGTCTGTTTGTCTGAAATCTCCTGGATGATGTTCTCAAGTCTGCGCAGATAGACATAGCATTTATCAAGCTTTTCGCAGATTTCTCTTGGAATAAGATCAAGTGAAATAATATTCTTAAGACTCTTGCGTAAGGATTCCTCTCTAAGCTCGGTATATCTTCCACCACGCATCAGAGAAAAGGCCTGGGCAATGAATTCAATCTCTCTGATTCCGCCCTTTCCAAGCTTGAAATTGTTGTTAAGACATCTGCGTCTTACTTCTGATTCAATCAGAT
Organism: Succinivibrio sp.; assembly: GCA_045634805.1. Taxonomy (GTDB): domain Bacteria; phylum Pseudomonadota; class Gammaproteobacteria; order Enterobacterales; family Succinivibrionaceae; genus Succinivibrio. Next base: position 2,199 of record JAZRAY010000263.1, read on the forward strand.
GCTTGAGTTTTCTTAGTGACTGAATTGCACCGTAATCAAGGTATCTGCGGTAAACAAACGGTCTTAGCATTGAGGTAAGCTCACTGGCATAGCCGTCAAGCTCGCCACTCTGCCCCAGGATACGCCCCTTAACAAGAGCATATCTCTCCCAGGTTCTTCCCTGAGTTTCGTAGTAAACCTGAAGTGCATCGAATGAATTTACGATAGCACCTGCATCACCGAATGGTCTTAGTCTTAAGTCAATACGATAACAGAATGAATCTGAGGTTATATCAGAGAGGAAATTAGCCATTCTCTGAACAATCTTGGAGAAAAACTCTCTGAAGGTTACAACTCTAGGACCAGAGGTCTCACCTTCCATCGGGTAGGTAAAGATAAGGTCGATATCAGATGAGAAGTTGAGCTCATGTCCGCCAAGCTTTCCCATACCGATGACAAGTAAAGGCAGAGGACTGCCGTCAGCATCAAAAGCATCACCATATACCTTTTTAAGCTGAGAGCGTACAACCTCTAAAAGTCTTAAAACTACAGCCTCGGCAAGAGATGATAATTTCTCAAAGACTTCATCAATATCGGCAAAGCCGCAGAGGTCTCGCCAGGCAATTGCCATGTAATGAATTCTTCTGAAAACTCTCAGTCGGCGTTTTAACTCGAAATCTGAGAGCTTCTCATCCACATATTCTCTGACATATGGAGATGGCTCAGTGTGAAATGACGGATCATCAAGTGCGCCCTGTTCTATCAGCTGACAGCACTCTTTAGGATAGGAGTAGATAGTATTGGAAACGAACTCTGATAAGGCAAGGACAAACCTGAACTCAGGCCTTGAATTCAAAAGAGCAAACTGATCTTCTGAGAGTTTGCCTTTTAGGCGTTCGTACTGTATATCAGAGTGTTGTTTTAGTTCATCAGGTAAATTTTTATAATCAGTTGATCTTGGCTGTATTGAAAAATCCATCAAAAATCCTTACTTTGCCATCAGAGACAGCAATAACCTGAGCTTCAGCGGAATCAGGAACATCTTGTTGTTTTTCTCGCTGAGTCGAATCTTCTCATAACAGGAAGCGATGCCCTTTGAATTATTCCTGAATCTGCACAGAAGCATTTTCTTTGAAACATGTCGACAGACTCTGTGGAAGGACTTTAGCAGTCTGATAATAATCTGAAGGTCACGCTTGTATTCAACAGGCTCTTTTCTGCCGATAATAAAAGCCAGGAAGTTTCTGCGCTTTAGATACTTTAAGGAAAGCAGCAGTGAATCAAGCAGAGAGGTAATCTGTGAGAACAGAACCGCATCATGAGAAATCAGGAAGTAGCCGTACAGTTTTTCTAGTAAGGCAACCTGTGCTGTTACGTAGTCAATGAAATTCTCGGTCTTATCCAGCTCAGAGAAATCAACAGTAGGTCTGCTCTGATCCTGCAGCAGTGCCGCACGATGCATCTTAGAGAAAGGCTCTAACAGCAGAGGGATGTTGTTTGAAGCCAGATGGGTACACAGAATTGAGAACAGATTTAAAAGCTCATCAGAATGAACTGAGGTTTCCTTAAGCTCAATCTCAAGCTCACTTAATGGATACTTGGTTGAACTGTCTACCTCAATGAAGCCGTGATCGTATGCCACCTCAAAGGTACTGTCCAAAAGCTCAAGATTAAACAGATATCTGGTGAAATTGATACGACAGATTGGCTTAAGTCTCTTCTGAATACTCTCTATATCAAAATCCTCTGGTAGAGCATCCTTAGGGAATTTCAGAAGATTAGGTACCTCATCAGCGACCTCAATTGGGAGATTATATTCTTTTCTCTTGTGAAGACCGCCGATGTTCTCGCCTTTGACCTTTAGAGTCTGTTCAGAAAAGTCGTCGCCACGTCTGATTCTGAGACCGGCGTGAATACTGAATAAATCCTTCTCTTCAGTGTCAAAATAGGTATTATCCAGGTGCAGTGTAGTTTTATTGCTTACAGCACCTATGTGTGAAAAAATCTCGTAAAGATTAGATGCGTCCCCATCGAATCCAAATTTTAGCTCAATCTCTTTGTCCTGCATTAACATTCTCTCCAAAACAGAGTACGGACCTCATGCATTAACTACTCTGTCTCATTAAAAATCACAGCTTTGTTATTATTTTTATATATTCTGCTGCATAGACATTTTTTTATATTTCTGACTATTTTACTTTCTATTCTTTTTATCATCTAGCATTAAAACACAAATATCAAACAAAAGTATTAATTCACAAAAAATGAGCTTAAAATTCAGAAAGAAAGCAGAACTCTGCACGAGCAGAATCACTTTTAGCAAAAATTGTTTAGAAAAATTGTGTGCAAACTCGTAGTTAAGTCTTTTCAGATTAAAACTTTAGCCAAAGCTTGTGCTAAAATCTTTGTAGAACAAGAATGATTGAAGGATTATCAAGTGATTTCTATTAAAAAAATTATCTCAGGCTCATTATTAGGCTTATGCATCTGTGCTGCTCAGGCAGAACCAGAGACCAATACAGAAACTGACGAAATTAAAGCTCCTAAAGCCAAAGAAGTCGCAGAACTTCAGGTTGGAGATTCACTTTACGTTTCAGAGAACGTAAATGTATGGCTGAGAACCTGTCCTCGTCCTACCTGCAAGATTGTAAATTCAATTCATGTTGGTGAGAAGATTACCTTTAACAAGCTGTCTGATGACAGAAAATTTGTTGAAATCACTTATAACGGCAAGCAGTACTGGATGCAGTACAGAGACCTTCAGGTTGAGCCTTGCGGTGAAGCTAAGGCCGATGAGCTTGAAGGCAAGATTGCAGAGCTTAAGAACTCTCTTGAAAACTATGATTCAGAGGTTGCAGCTAACTACAGAGCTGCTAAAGCTAAGATTGAGAAGCTTGAAAAAGAAAACGCAAGCTTAAAGAGCACACTTGCAGCTCAGAATGAAAAGATTGAGGATCTGGATGCAACCAGAAGAGATTTTGCTGACAAGCTGGAAACCAAGGAGCTTGATATGCAGATGAGATGGTGGCTTCAGGGTGCAGTTATCGCTTTCTGCGGTGCCATTATCGGAATTATCTGTGTTTACATTCCAAGACCTTCCTCAAAGAGAAGAAACAGATTCTAAAACAGCTTGCTGCTTTGTTTTAGATGATTCGAAAAAAGTGAGTTAACCTCACTTTTTTTGTATCCATTTCTACGCCATTAGAAAAAAATCATTAAGTTATCACAACTACAACATAAAACTAGCCCTGTAGCCTGTATCAATCATAATCGCAGATAATGTTTTACTTAAAATGATCAATTATGATGTCTATAAATTTTCTTAAATTAGAATCCTTGTTTAAATGTGGCTTGTAGTAAATTCCGAAAGGCGCATGAGGTGATTCATTCCATTTTACATGAATAGTATGAGAGGATTCTTTTTTTAGAAAGTCAGGAATCATTGCATATCCGAATCCAGCCTCTATAAGAGCATAAGCTTCATTAGCATTTCTACAGATAATATTATCTAATGTTTCGTTAACTGGTATTATGCGTAATCCTCGTGAATAATAATTCTTCAGAAGATAAGGTGGAATTGCAAGGATCTGTCTGAAAGGCCAAAGAGTTTCTGTTGAGATTATCCCTTCAACATTGCCTGAAGTGAATCTTTCTGTCAGAGGATGAGATTTAGGCAAAACACACCAAAAAGAATTCTCCTTAAGCTTTTTGAATATGATTTCACTATCATCAAATTTCGCATCTTTCATGCCCAAAATTATATCCAGCTGTGAATTCTTTAGTCTTCCAAGATTGGCATCTGTCTGATCCTGAATCAATTCAGGGTAAATACTTGTGGAAGATGTGGTACACATCATTTTTTTAAGAAGCATACTTATCAGTTCGGTTAAATTAGGATCTGCATATCCAATTCGGATCCTGTTTTGATGTCTGCTCTCAAATGAGGAAACTTTCTCTTTGGTTGAATAATACAGCTTCAGAATTTCCTCTGCATTACTTAGGAATTCTTCTCCTAATGGTGTAATAGCAACTGATCGAGAGGTTCTGCTGAATAAAGATGCTTTAAGTTCAGATTCCAATGCTTTTATCTGTTTTGAAACTGCCGGCTGAGATATTCCTAACTGTTCAGCTGTTTTAACAAAATTAAGAGTATTTGCAAGGCTTACGAAGCATTCTAATTGAGTAAAATTCACAATTAAATCTCCATATAAGAAACTATAACCTTTAGTTATAGACTATAGCATATATTTATTTCAATTGTATAAAACAGCTTTCTATAATGAAGATGTTTCAGAAAACTGAAACCTGAGTCGTTTTTTTTAGGAGATTTATCATGTCATTGAAAAATATTTATGCATGGAACCGTAATGAGAAAAGCACAGTAGCATCAGCATGCGGTTCATCTTGTGGTTCAGGGGATAAAGTAGAAGAATCCCCTGCTGCTTGTGGAGCTAAAGATAAGGCTCCTGCATCTGCCTGCGGATCAGCATGTGGTGCTAAGGATAAGCAGTAACATTTTTTATACATCTTTATCTTTTGTCCAGATAGGATTTCCCCATAGTATGAAACAGTATTTTTCCTTTCAATGGCATATTACAGATGATTGTGATCAGCGTTGTAAACACTGCTATATCTTTGCAGAGAATATGCGTAAAAAGCTTGTATCAATGTCCTATGAAGACATGATGACGGTTTTGGATAAATGTGAAGAATTCTGTAATAAATTTAACAGAATCCCTTATTTCTATATTACTGGTGGAGATCCTATTCTTCATAAACATTTCTGGGATCTATTAGCTGTATTAAAGGAAAGAAACTACCCTTTTACAATCATGGGAAACCCTTTTCATTTAACAGATAAGGCTTGCGAACAATTACAAAAATACGGCTGTCAAAAATACCAAATGTCTATAGACGGTTGTGAATCAACACATGACTGGTTTAGAAAAAAAGGCTCTTATAAAACTACACTGGAAAAAGTTTCAATGCTTAATAAAGCAGGAATCCGTACTGTAATAATGACAACGGTTTCCGGTATTAATATCCAGGAAGTGCCTCAGATTATTGATGCTGTTGTCAAAGCAGGCGTAAATGTATATGCCTTTTCACGATATTGCCCTACTAGTACGAATAAGGCTTTAAAGTCAGATCCTAGTTACATAGAACCTATGAAATATAGAAAACTGCTTGAGATCTGCGACAGAAAATTCAAGGAATACGAAAAGCAGGGATGTGAAACATATTTCAATCGTAAAGACCATTTGTGGACTCTGTACGAGTATGAAATAGGAGAGTTTACCATACCGGCTAACGCAGAGAAGAACATGATATATGGAGGTTGTAACTGCGGAAACTGTCATATAACAATAACGCCAGCAGGTGATGTTTATGCCTGCAGACGAGTTCAGAACAGTAAAGTTGGAAATCTTTATGAAACATCTTTAGTTGAACTCTGGCTTAGTGAATTAGAAAAGTATAGAGATTTTTCGTCCTTTAAAAAATGCTCAAAATGCGAACTAATGCCATGGTGCAGAGGTTGTCCTGCGGTTGCGAGCGGAATCAGTGGAGATTTTTATGCTCCAGATCCGCAATGCTGGAAAGAAATTCCTGAGGATATATCAACGAAGCTTACAAATCAGTCTATAAGCGTTCGTGTAGTTTAAGACAGGAATTTATGCCATGAAAATGAAAGCGTTACTCATAGACAAGATAACTTCAGGTGACGATGTTATGCTCACTGACACTGATGTTCCTGCTCTAGAGCCAGGAGAGGTTTTGATAAAAGTAAAAGCCTTCGGACTGAATCATTCAGAACAGATTTTAAGACAAGGAGAAATCAATGCTCCATACATAAAAAAACCGGTAATACCCGGCATCGAGTGTATAGGAGAAATTTGCGAATCAAATGGTTCTCCTTTCAGAAAAGGTCAGATGGTGGCAGCTCTTATGGGGGGAATGGGACGTAATTTTAATGGCAGCTATGCAGAATATGTTGCAATGCCTGTTCATCATGTTTTTGGAATTAAAGATAATCATCTTTCCCTCAGTGAACTTGCTGCAGTACCAGAAACCTGGTTTACTGCCTTTGGATCACTTTTTGGAGGATTGCATCTGAGCGGAAAGGATACTCTTCTTATAAGAGGAGCCACATGTTCCTTGGGGTATACGTCAATTATGATTGCCAGGGCTGTTGGAGCAAGAGTTATTGCTACAACCCACAAAGAAGAAAAGCTGAAACAGATAAAAGATATAGAGGCTGTTGTTGATGACGGATGTCTGTCAGAAAAAATGCGTAACAGGGGGATAAATAAAATTTTTGACCTAGTTGGTCCCAAATATCTTAAGGATTCTATGTCTGTTTTAACAGCAGGAGGAATTATATGCTCCAGTGGCATTCTCGGAGGAGAAAGTGTAATCCACGATTTCTATCCGATAACGGATATTCCAAATGGGGTTTTACTGACAAGCTTTTATAGTAATTATCCAAGTCAGAAGAATATGGATGAAATATTCGATTTTATTGAAAAATACAAACTAAAACCTCCTGTCGGAAGAGTATTTGAGTTTAAGAATCTAAAAGATGCTATAAGAGCACAGGATTCAGGAACTGCTGAAGGAAAAATAGTTGTTTTGATTTAACCGATTTATTTTAACTTTATTAGGAGAAAAATATGATTGCAGTATTTGCAAAGTGTACTGTTGTAAAAGGAAAGGAAAAAGAGTTTCTTGATTTGGCTCATAACCTTGCTCAGAAAAGCAGAGAGGAAAATGCCAATATCAGTTACGATGTTCTTTGCGAAAAAGATAAAAGCTCAAATGAATTCTATTTTCTTGAAAAATGGCAGGATAAGAAAGGTCTGGATTTACATATGCAGACAGAGCATTTTGTTAAAACAATTGAAGCAGTAAATAAAATCATAGATGGAGAACTTGAAATCCATTTATATGAAAATGTATAGGAGAATAGTATGCCATTTATTAACGTAAGATTATCTAAAGAGATAAATTCACAGCAAAAGCAAACTATTCAGAGAGAAATAGAAAAAGTCATAAGTGAAGAACTGAATAAACCTACAGAATATATTATGGTTGCCATAGACCATCCTGAAGAACTGTGGCTTGGAGATAATAAGCTTGAAAATGGAGCTATGATTTCAGTTCAGCATATGGGGGCCACTGACAAGAATGCATATGCCTCGATTTCCAAACGATTAACAGACAACCTAAGTTCAATTCTTAATACAAAAGGAAGTGATATCTATATTACCTTCCAGTGTATCAATGAATGGGCATGGAATGGAACTCTTCTGTAAATTATATTTCACTCCTGGGAGTTTTTATGAAAAATATGTGTCTTTTTACATTTAAAGATAATCTCTTAAAAAAAATTGTTTTAACTGTTTTTATCTTTACACTTATGGCCTGTTTCCAAGTTATACATGCGCATGAGACCAAAAGCTCTCTTTCATATTTTATGCAGGGAAATAATCCAGCTCCAAGCAGAATTCAATATGGAAATAATACGGTTAAGGGGCATTATGTATTTTCTTCTGATGCAAGAATTTACTTTGAAGTATATGGAGATGGCTCACCTGTAGTTGTTCTTCATGGAGGAGGTGTCGGCTCTCCTTATGAGATGGGACAACTAATCGATTCTATAGCAAAACATCATAAGGTTTTTGTTGTATCTTCGAGAGGACATGGACATTCTGAAATTGGCCACACCGCAATTTCTCTTGAGCAGAAAGCATCTGATGTTAATACCATTTTAAAACAGAATTCTATTGATAAGGCAATTCTCCTTGGTTTTAGCGATGGAGCTTATACTGCTTATCAGATTGCCGCAATGTATCCAGAGAAGACAGATCGAGTAATTGCTATTGGAGCAGGAACTTTGAATAAAGGTTTCTTTTCTGGGGAGCTAAAACTTTCAGATTTAGAAAAAATTGATTCAAGATTTGTGAAACAGCAGCTTTCGATACGACCAGAACCAGAGCGCTGGCAGGAATTTCTTTCTGACTACATGAAATACTGGAGTCAGCAGGAAATAGGCGAAGACTTTTTTTCAAAGATTAAAGCCCCTGTTCTTCTAATTGTAGGTGATGAAGATGATCATGCTCCGGTTAAGACTGTTCTTAAAGCTCATCAGCTTCTAAAAAACTCAAGTCTTCTGGTTGTGCCTCATGCCTGGCATTCTGCCTTTATTGATAATTATCCTGTAACATGGGCCGCAATAGAAGATTTTATAGGAAAACCTTCATCTGAACTTTCCGGCTCAAAAAAAGTCGCCTTTAACGATTAAAAAAAACACTCAGGACGTTTTTACACAAGATCCTGAGTGTTTGGTTTTAGCTTAGACTCCAAACAGTTATACCTGTAATTTCATCCTTCTTTCTTCTTATAACTCCATTTTTTACAGGACGAATCTCTATTTCAGCAGTGTATAGTACAGTAGTGCTTATTACATGTCCTCCTATACTATCAAGCTTGTAATCTTCATTATGATAAGAAAACAGAGCATGGGTATGATGATAGATCTGATCATTTTCATCTGCAGAGATATTTCCGTTTAAAGACACAAGTTCAAGTACTCCTTTTTTCCTGTGTTCTAAGAAATCATTTTTTTCAGGAATATAGC
>JAZRAY010000264.1:0-1520 GCA_045634805.1 Succinivibrio sp.
AGTCATGGTTAAAGCTGGATTTAGAATTGAGAATACCGGTCTGATTCCCTCACCGGTAGCACCGCGTTTATACATACCATCCAGCTTTGTGATAACTGAATCAGGAGATCCTTCACTTCCAGCTGCAGATATAGTTAAAACAGTACCGACTGGTAATGCCTTTTCTACAAGCTTACCTTCGTAGAATTCCCAGAAATCTCCCTCATATACAGCACCAGCTGCAATAGCTTTGGCAGAATCAATAACACTTCCTCCGCCTACAGCTAAAATAAAATCAATATTCTCCTTACGGCAGATATCTATTCCCATATAGACTAGATCATCTGTGGGATTAGGTCTGACTCCTCCTAATTTGACATAGTCAATATTCTCTTTTTCTAATGATTTCTCAACTCTGCCCAGAAGGCCTGTTTTCTCGGCGCTTTTTGAACCGTAGTGAAGTAATACTTTACTTCCTTTAAATCTCTTTACATAGTGTCCGACTTGATTTTCGCTATCTTTTCCAAATACAAAATAGGTAGGAGAATAAAAGGAAAAGTTTTCCATAACAGCTCCAGGTAATAAAAAATAAAACAGTATAATTTTACCTAAAGACTAATAATTAACTTTGAGCAAAATCTAAAAATTTTACTAGAGTTATATAAGAAAACTTTACTTGTTAAATGAGCGCGATGTTTATCTGAAGAAAAAAAAATCCGAAGCTTTGAATGGCTTCGGATCTTTCTGATTACGTTAAGTACTGATTACTTCTTGTACTTCTGATTTACCATCTCATGCAGTTCCTGAAGAGAATGAACAGTTGCATACTCATCAGCACTGATTGCCTCAACTGAAGCAATAGCCGCATTTAAGGTTGTGGTATAGCAGATATCGTAACGCAGACAGCTGCGACGCAGTGAACGGGAATCCTCAACTGACTGACGACCCTCTGTTGAGTTGATTACCCAGTTGTACTTACCTGATTTAATGAAGTCCAGAAGATTTGGTCTAGCTTCATAAACCTTGTGTACATGAGTACATTCAATTCCTGCATCTCTTAGAGTCTGACAGGTACCCTGAGTAGCCTCAAGCTTGAAGCCTGCCTCAATCAGTTTGCGTCCAAACTCAGGCAGTCTGCTCTGATCTGATTTCTTGATTGAAAGCAGAACTGTACCAGATCTCTGAATTGGAGATTTTGCTGCAAGCTGTGACTTGGCAAATGCCTCTGGGAAGGTTGTTGCTGTACCCATGGTTTCACCGGTTGATCTCATTTCAGGTCCTAACAGAGGATCTGAGCCTGGGAACTTGGCGAATGGCAGTACAACTTCCTTAACAGCATAGTAAGGAGGTACAACCTCATGAGTAATACCCTGTTCAGCCAGAGTCTTACCTGTCATTACACGAGCTGCAATCTTAGCCAGTGGAAGACCGGTAGCCTTTGATACGAATGGAACAGTACGTGCGGCACGTGGGTTAACCTCAATCAGGTAAATCTTATCCTCACGGATAGCCAGCTGTACGTTCATCAGTCCTTTAACATT
>JAZRAY010000265.1:0-1972 GCA_045634805.1 Succinivibrio sp.
CATTTATAAGGGATTTTTTATCCTTAAACGAAAAAATTTCACAGTCTTTTAATAAGACTACTCCATTAATCAGATGCTGAAGATCAGCATAATACATGAATACCACCCTGTCATTCTTTTTAATCTGAGGGATATTCTGAACAAATGCCTTTTCTGAATAGAATAAATGAGAACTTACCATTAGAAAACCACAACCTTATCACACTGTTCCTGGAGATCCTTTCGACCTTTCTGAACTATTCCCTCAATACAGAGAGCTCTGTCGGCATAAACTTCAATATCAAAAAGAAACAGCTGCTTTAATCTTTTTGTATGCTCTGCATCTAAAGTGTCGGAGTTTACTGATAAGGAAAAATCAGAATCCAGATAAACTTTAACACTCTCCGCTTCTGACTCAGCGATGTTTAGAGCGGCTTCAATTCCCTGAATGTATATTCCGCTCTTTAAAGGAGAGGTTGAAAGAACAATCAGTATCAAACTAAAACTCCATAATCTTTTCGGCAGAACACATCATCATGGATAATTCCATGTTTCCAGACAGCTCGAAACCTTCCTGAATTGAATCTTTATCAAGACCAAGTTCCATATATGCCCTACCACATACGTACATTGGGATCGAATTCTCCTTTGATAGATTCAGATAATCTGACTGGACTGTCTCTAAAGCACCGATCTGTTTTATTCCTTCAGATGCAATTGCAGCAGAACTGTCAGTGAAGAATATTCCTGATATCTCAACTGAATCTCGTTTAAGAAGTTCTGAGATAGTATTTACCGCGATCTCATGAACCACCTGTGATACAGGTGGTGATTTAATAATAATGAGTAATTTCATTGAATAGATTAAACTTCAGCGATTACTTCAATCTCGCAAAGAGCGTTCTTTGGCAGATCAATTCCACCTACACATGAACGGGCTGGAGCATTTTCTTTAAAGAATTCAGCGTAAACTTCGTTGAAAGCAGCAAAATCAGCGATGTCTTTTAAGAAACAGGTTGTTTTTACAACTTTACCTAAATCAGAGCCTGCAGCTTCAACTAAAGCCTTAACATTGTTTAAAGCCTGTCTTGCCTGCTCTTTAATACCGCCTTCAGCCATTGCACCAGTCTCTGGAACCAGTGGGATCTGACCTGAAGCAAATAAGAAACCGTTAATAACCTTTCCCTGAACATATGGACCGATTGCGGCAGGAGCCTTAGGTGTTGAAATAATTTTTGCTTTACTCATCTTTCTTCTCCTTATAGTTATCAAGCAAAAAAAATGCCCATGCTTCATTTTAGCATGGGCATCTTATTTTGTTTACCTTTCTACAGGTAACTCACCATTAGTTACCTAATGAGGTTGAATCCTCAGCCTGTAGAGCAGCAGCAAGCTGTTTCTGAACATCCTCAGTAGATACTGAAGACTGAGCCTGAGTCTGAGCTAACTTAGCACGCTCGAACTCTTCTCTACGCAGCTTGTGGTACTTGTAACCAGTACCTGCTGGGATTAGACGACCAACGATTACGTTTTCCTTTAGACCGCGTAACTCGTCAACCTTACCCTCAACAGAAGCCTCGGTTAGAACACGTGTGGTTTCCTGGAATGAAGCAGCTGAAATGAAGCTGTCGGTGCTTAATGAAGCCTTGGTCAGACCCATTAGGATGTGTCTGTAACGAACTGGCTTCTTGCCTTCAGCCTCAAGACGCTCGTTAACGATACGAACTCTTGAAACTTCTGCAACTTCGTCCTTCAGGAACTCTGTGCTCTCACCTGGATCAAGAATTTCACACTTACGTAGCATCTGACGAACGATAACCTCAATGTGCTTATCGTTAATCTTAACACCCTGTAAGCGGTAAACGTCCTGAACTTCGTTAACGATATAGTTAGCAACTGCGTTTACACCACGTAGTCTTAGAATATCGTGTGGAGACTCTGGACCTTCAGCGATCATTTCGCCCTTGGTTACAGTTTCACCTTCGAATACGTT
>JAZRAY010000266.1:0-2831 GCA_045634805.1 Succinivibrio sp.
TCCATTATTGTCAGAACCAAGGATGGATTCTCTCCTGCTGTGGCTGAGGCTTCAATTACCAATCTTCTAAAGACCAGACACGGTCGCAAGGATTTCTTCCTGCAGTCATCTGATACCATCATGAAGTCAATTTCTCAGACCACCGGAACCTTTACACTTCTGATTTCTGCCATTGCAGTTATTTCTCTTGTAGTAGGCGGTATCGGTGTTATGAATATCATGCTGGTGTCAGTTACAGAGAGAACCCGTGAAATCGGTATTCGTGTGGCAGTCGGTGCAAGACGTTCTGATATCATGACCCAGTTTCTCATCGAGTCTATTACCGTATGTATCATCGGCGGTCTTTTAGGTGTGATCTTCTCAATGATTCTTGGCTTTGTGCTTTCAATTGTGATGCCGTCAATTCCTTTGTCCTTCTCTGTGACCTCTATTGTTGTTGCAGTTATTACTTCGTCTATAATAGGAATTGTGTTTGGCTACATGCCAGCCCGTTCGGCTGCAAGACTGAATCCAATTGATGCGCTGGCTCGTGAATAAAAATAAGGAGTATATATGCAGACAGGAAATTCAAAGGACTTTGACAATCTGTGCGGAGTTGATCCTTTAGTTAAGATTTTTTCTGATCTGATATCCTTTGATACCAAGGCAGACGGAAGTTCAAAGACAGTTCCTTCGTCAGTAGGACAGCTTCGATTCGGAGCCTATCTGTCATCTGCCATCTCTGAGCTTGGCTACGATTCTAAACAGGATGAGCATGGTGTTGTAACTGTAAAGGTTCCTGCATCAGAAGGCTGTGAAAAGGCAAAGTCTCTGTGTCTTCTGGCTCATATGGATACTGCTCCTGACTGTAGCGGTGCCGATGTAAAACCAAGACTTGTCAGAAAATACAGTGGTGAAGGTATTAAGCTTGATAATGGTCTTACCATTACTCACTCATTCTGTCCTGAGCTTGCCTCTCATATTGGAGAGGATATCATTGTTACCGACGGTACAACTCTTTTAGGTGCTGATGACAAGGCTGGTATTGCCTGTCTTCTGCTGCTCCTTAGAAATCTTAAAACCGACAGCAAGCTAAAGCACGGTCCACTTAAGATTATCTTCTCTGTTGATGAGGAGATTGGTCTTTCCACAAAATATCTTGATGTAAAGAATATAGACTGTGATTACGGTATAACCGTAGATGGAACCGAATTAGGTGAGCTTGATGTTGCAACCTTCAATGCCTATGGCGCTATCGTTAGATTCCACGGAACTGCAGTTCACACTGCTGTAGCCTACAAGAATCTTGTAAATGCTATTACTCTGGCAACTGAATTTATAGGCATGCTTCCAAGAGATGAGAAGCCTGAGAATACCAGAGATAAGGAAGGCTTTTACCATGTTCATGGCTTTGAAGGCGAAGTTGAATCCTCAAAGATAAAAATGATCATCCGTGATTTTACTGATGAAGGTATGAAAAAACGCCTTGATTTTGTAAAATCAGCAGTTGATTTTTTAAATAACAAATACGGTCAGGGCAGAGTAGAGCTTGATCTTCAATTCCAGTACGCAAATATGGAAGCGGTCTTAAAGCAGAATCAGGAAATTCTGGATATCTGTACCAAGGCATACAGGGATGCCGGGGTAAAGGTTGTTTTAAAGAGTGTACGCGGCGGAACTGACGGCTCAAATCTATCAAATCAGGGACTTCCAACTCCAAATATTTTCACTGGAGGTCTGAACTGCCATGGCCCTTACGAGTGTCTTCCTGTTGATTCATTCAACAGCTCCTATAAGGTTGTTGAGGCACTTGTAAAACGAATGTCAAAAACCAAGAGTTCAAAAGCAAAAAAATAGGTTAGTTTATATGAATCCGATTCTTGTTACAGGTGCCAGAGGACAGGTAGGCGTTGAGGTATGTGAGAAGCTTCTTATCTTAGGCTACAAAGTGATAGCCTGCGGTCATAGTGATCTTGATATCACCTCAGAAAATGAGGTTTCCTCTCTGTTTGAGTCAACACCTATTTCTCTTGTGATTAACTGTGCAGCATACACCGCAGTTGATAAGGCAGAGGATGAGGAAAAGGCAGCCTATGCTGTAAACGCACTGGGACCTAAATATCTAGCTCAGGAATGTAAATTACGAGATATTCCTCTGATTCATATTTCAACAGATTATGTCTATGACAATGGAAAAAACGGGCTGCATACCGAGAATGAAAACACTGGAACCCGCTGTGCTTACGGCAAGACCAAGCTTTTTGGCGAACGTTTTATTCTGGACAGCGGTGTACGTGCTGTAATTTTAAGAGCAAGCTGGATTTTTGGCCGTTACGGAAAGAACTTTGTAAAGGCTATGGCTAATCTTGCAGCCTCAAGAGATACTCTTAAGGTAGTCTGTGACGAGTTTGGTAATCCTACACCAGCCAGAGCCCTGGCCGATGATATCTGCCATATTGCTGATTCTATTTTAAAAGGCAGATGCAATGATTTTGGTGTTTACAACTACTGCGGATATCCTGCTATTGTAAGAAACGATTTTGCCAGAGTGATTTTAGATAAAGCACGTGAAATCGGAATGCTTTCTCATGATGTTAAAGTACTTCCAATCACTTCAGAAGAGTTCGGTGCAAAGGCAAAACGTCCTGCCGACTCCCGTATGAATTCTGACAAGTTTGCAAATACCTTCAGAAGAGATCTGCCAGACTGGAGACTCTATCTTGAAGAAACCCTCAGAGGACTGTAAATGTTAAAAAAGCTTTCTGTTGTATGTATGAGTGCATGCCTGTGCGGATGCAGTCTGTTCTTTACTGATTATAAAGCGCCTGTTTTCCCAACTGTTGCCTCATATC
>JAZRAY010000267.1:0-14351 GCA_045634805.1 Succinivibrio sp.
AAAAAATTTTAAACACTAAAAACAATCAGTTGATGTTTTTTTAGGAGACAAGAAAAAAGGCAACTCATTGATTCTGTGAAAAATCAGATCTAATTAACACTTTTTTGAATTTTGCTTAAGAAAATTGCTTATATGAAAAGATAACCTAAAATTAAGATCCAATAGAAAGAATTTGATGTGCCAGGATTTCTTTTAACATTCTTGATCCTGGCACTTTTTTTATTTATAAAACATACAGTTAATATCAAAATATCTTAGAATCCCTGAGACATCTGATCTACAAGCTCATCATACTGCTTCTGAAGCTGAGCAAGCTTGGCCTTCTTTTCCATAATGCTTGCATCATCATCGATATTCTTAACTTCATTTGCTGAGCTCTTAACATTGTTAATCTTTGACTGAAGCTCCTTTGTCATGGCATTTTTCTGTCTTAATGAAGCCTCTAAAGATGCAAGCTTGTCATTGATTTTATCCATCTCAGCAAGACGGGCTGCTCTGTCTGCTACAAGTGTACTGCGCTGTTTTTCAAGCTCGATTACACTCTGAGACAGTTCTTTCTGCTGAGCTGCAAGCTCCTTTATTTCCTGAGATTTTGCGTTAGCTCTTTTTTCATATGAGCCAGATGCAACACAGCCTAATTTATCAAAAAAGCTAGGATCTGAAATACTTGGATCGCACTTGTCAGGAGTTGTAGTACATGCTGTAAGAACAAATGAGCTTAGTAATAATAATTTTTTAATATTTTTCATAAAAGTTAAATTCCTAGATACCAATCTGAGCAACGTCATTCTTTAGCATTGAGGTCTGAGAGGCATAAGCGACAATTGAGGAATCAAGCTGAGCAATATTTCTCTCAAGCTCGTCAATCTTAGCATCAAGCTCCTCGCTTTTTCTCATTGCATCTCTGTTGTTGATAGCAGGCTTTCCGCCCTCTCCATTATTTAAAGAATCTCTTAAGGACTTGTACTCGGCAAGTGTCGATTTGTCAGAATCAAGTCTCTTTTTCATGTAATCAAGGTTAGCCTGCATGTCGGCAAGCTTTTTCTCTAAAGCATCCTTAGAGGCGGTACCATTTTTAATCTTGGTCTTAAGACTTTCGATTTCAGCACGGTCATCTGCCAGTGTCTGCTCTGAGGTTGCCTTTAAGGTCTTAGTACTGTTGATGCTGTTCTGAACCTGCTGCTTGCTTGCATCAAGCTGATCCTCAAGGTTATGGTAGTCAGCTCTGGTTTTATCAAGCATGTAGTTGGCAGTCATACCGACAGCACATCCAGCAGTTGCAGCAATCAGACAGGCTGAAGCCTTGTTGTCATCCTTGATTCCAAGGCAGGCAAGACCAGCAATGGTGGCACCTAAAAGACAGGCACCGCCGCCTGATTTAGAAAAGAATTTAGGCTCATCCTTTTTGAGGTTAGGATTAACAGAACCTGAAGAGGATGATGCACAGCCGGTAGTGAATACACTGATGGCAACAGCAATACAAACCAAACTTGATTTAATCATAATTCGTTTCCTGCTTACCTATGAATTGTCATAGGGAACTCTGATTTTGTTGTACCGGCGGACTTTCCGTCATATGAGGAAGTACAGTCTGAATTTCCATCTTTACCAGGCTTGCATACAACCTTTGGCATAGCGTAGGAAGAACCATCAGTACACTTAGCAATGGAATTGCCCTGAATGGTTAAAGCACCACCATTGAGGCCACCATTTACGTCACCTGTACATTTAACACCATTTTTCTGAGAAATAGTAGCGGTTCCCTTTCCATCCTTGAAATTATATTCAAGCTGCAGTGGTTTGTTGGTTTTCTTATCAACAATTGTTGAGTTAACCTTCCAGGTTCCATCAAGCTTGGTAATATCTCCACTGTTCAGATCAGTGTTGGACAGCTGAGGTCCGTCCTGGGCAGCAGGAGCTGCGTTCTGATTATCCTCGCTAAGCTCAGGAGGAACAGGAACATTCTGATTATTCTGGTCTTCAGCCTTCTGCTCTGTATTGGTATTATCCTCAGGAGTCTTTACAGGATTATCATCCTTTGGCTGATTCTCATCCACTGGATTCTGAGTATTATCTTCAGCTGCTGGAGTTACAGGTTCCTCAGATGGCTTTTCTGAATCAGCAACAGGCTCTTCAACCTTTGGACCATCTGTAGCAATCGCATCATCAAGATTCAGATTTTCTGCTTCAGCTGCTGGAATTACAGTTTCCTTGCCATCAGCATCCACTCTGACATAAGAACCATCCTTAAGACGTATTATCTTATCCTTATCAGGAACAACTAAAGTCTCCTTGACCGGGTCCAGACTTAAGTTTGCAATATCAGGATAGGTCTTGAACAGAGGCAGCCCCTGAACTCTTGCAAAGAACCACCACCATAAAAGATATGCAAGCAGTGGTAATAATAAAAGCAGTAAAGGCAGCAGGAACCAGCACCATTTGTGATTAGCAGCCGCCACGGCAGCAGGAGCTGCAGGTGCTACTCTAGGAGTAACAGGAGGAACAGCACTGCCTCTTAATCTTGAGAAAGGATCACCGCTTAGAGTATCGCCTCGATTTAAAAATCCCCAGAAAGTAATAACTGGTCGGCCGTTTACAATATAAACACATTCTTCATCTGGGAAATGAATAGCAGGATTAACAGCATCCCCCTCTCCGCTTCCAGTCAGAAAATGAGCAAACAGACGATCATTGGCATTTAGGGCACGGGCGTGAAGATTGTAGCCGTAATTTAGAAACTTCTCATTAAGTCTGTTCAGTTCCTCTAAAGCAGCTTTTTTCTCATCAGGAGATGCAGCCGGCCAGGCAACAACACTGTATTCTCCCTGCTTGTTATCTGCTGCAAAAGGGATGAACCAGTCTACATGAGAACCGTCAGCAGTAAATCTTGGAACTGCCAGATAATCAGCGTATTTCTGGCCTAACTGTTCTGAAGTAATAATAGAAGATCTGAAAGCATCAGCTCTCTGCCACACCAGAACACCATCTTCTCCAATGGCAAAATAATTCTTCAGATCGCCACTGTTAAGTAATCTTGATGCCATTTTTTCTCCTTATACTTCCCTCTTAAACTTTTTCCAACCTGATCTTATCAAACACATCAGGACTATTCCTCGCAGACCTTCTTAAGTGAGGCACCTGCCTGCTTCAGGAAGGTTTCAATCTGCTTGGCATCCCTTGGCTTGAAGACCTGACCACCGGTATTTCTTGCAATACATGCGGCAGAGTCAATGGAGTCACCGATCAGAATTGTGTGAATCTTTAGTTTTGGCTGTCTTTCATGAATCTTCTGAGCAACAGTACATACATTCATCTTTGAGGTGAATGGACAGGTGTCCTCACCATCTGAAATCAGAATACCAACTGCATCAGAATTCTTACCGTCCAGCATTTTTGAAAGCTCATTCAGTCCATTTACCAGTGGAGTCTTTCCATCATAGGCATATGGATTGATGTTATCAATCGAGGTTAATAAAGCTGAACGTCTTGCAGGGGCAAAGAAGCCTCTGTTTTTGGACAGTGGACAGCCATTGATTTCAACAAGACCAATGCTTACGTTCTTGTCCACAGTAGAAATCAGATCCTTTGCTGCACTCTTGGCGGCGCGTAATCTGGTGGTTGAGCCATACTTCATCTGCATAGACTCGGAGCCGTCAAAGGCGATTGCCATCTGAGGCATCTTGCCCTGCTCCTTTAAGGTCTTGCACTTTGGAACCTTCTTAGCCTGAGCCTTTTTCTTCTCTTCTTCGGCTTTCTTTTTAGCCTCTTCAGCCTTCTTCTTAGCAGCTAGCTCACGAGCTTCCTGTTCCTTTTTCTTCTTAAGCTCTTCCTGAGCCAGACGTTCCTGTTCAGCCTTCTCTTCAGCTTCCTTCTTAGCCTTTAATTCTTCCTCAAGAGCAAGACGTTTTGCCTCCTCTTCCTTCAGTTTCTCCTCTAAAGCCTTCTTCTCCTCATCTTCCTTGGCTTCAGGTGCAGGAGGTTCAACTACAGGCTCTTTTGCCTCCTCCTGTGGAGCTTTATTTTCAGGCTCTACAACCTGCTCGGTTCTGTTACCAAACAGATCATCAAAGCGATCCTTTAAGGTTCCTTCCATTGGCCATGGACGCAGGAAGAACCACCATAAAAGACCAAGCAGCAGCAAACCTAAAAGCAGTAGCAATAGGAATGGCAGCAGACAGCCCTTTTTAGGAGGAATTGCTGCAGCTGCAGGAATTGGGTTAATCCAGGCAGGCTTTGCACTTAAGGTAGCGCCAACTGCTACAGGAATTTCATTCTGCAGGACGAAAAACTTCTCTGCATGAGCAACTGCATAAGCATAATCAGCACGTGATGATTCAAGTGTCTTGTTGATTAGAGGCTTTCCTGATGTCAGAAAACTGTAGACATGCTCCTTGCGTCTTTCTAAAAGCTCAGAAGCCTTTGAGAACTGATTCAGATTTGATGAATCTACCTCGATCTGCTCACCGCTTTTTGGTGTCAGAAAGTTTACATAATCACCGTCGACTACAGGCTGAGCCAGGATTGCAGAATATTCCTGACCAAGCTGCATTTCAATTTCTCTATCCCACATTGCAGCATGAGGTGCATAGGCGAGTACCTGAGGTGAAACTTCCTGTTTACTGCATCTGTAAATTCTAAGCATTTATTTCTGTCCTTTTCCTACCTTGCTGCATTCATCTGTCCATAGCTTATGATTCTTGGCTGAATCCTTGGATAGTTTCTTATAGCCATCCAGATGACGGTAATAGGTGTCTACATAAGTATCATATCTAGAGTTTGAACCAAATGCCTCTTTTGCATTCTTAAGCTGAGATTTGAAAACACCCATGCTGTAGTTCATACGGGCATTGGCCATGGTATCACCGTAATAGGTTAGAAGCTCCTTTAACGAGGCCTCATTTAAGGCGATATTTGAATTAACCGATTCAAGATTCTTGCAGCGATCCTTTGAAGTCTCACACTGCTTTTTCACAACCTTTAAAAGATTCTGATAGTAATTTAGAGTATTGGCTCCGTCATTCACGGTCTTGCACAAAAATCCGCCTAAACGAAGGTTGGCTGCAACAGCAACCTCTTTCATGGATTCTGCCTGAGCGTTGGCAGTGGTAATCTTATCCTTAAGATCCTTAAGCTCGACTAAAAGCTCTGAGTTTGAATGGTTAAGCTTGTCATTCAGAGATAAAAGACTGTCATTTAGCTTCTGAAGCTTTTCACTCTTTTTCTCAAGATTAGAGTTCAGCTCATTTAAGGATGAATTCTGTTCCTTTAAGGCATCAGTTTCCTTCTTGAAGTTCTCCTGAGCCTTCTTGTTCTCTGCCTCGTACTTTTCAATGCGCTGCTTTGCGGATACCAGTACATTGTTATCCTCGCTCTCATCATGATCGCCTAGAGATTCAACATCAGAATTGAGCTTTTTAACCTCGTCTGTGTTCTGAGCAACAGGAACAGAGAGAACGAATCTTGTGGAGGTATCATTTGCAACCACGTCACTGCCGTTTATATACAGAGGCTTTTCTGTACGGGTGGAACTGCTTAAAGAATCCTTTGGAGTAAGATAGCTGCCGCCACGGACACAGATACCGCCGGATAAACCTAGAAGTCTTCCGGTTCTGACAGCTTTGAATGGCTCCAGAGTCATCTCCTGAGCATTACCAAGCATATCGTGGATTCCCAGTGGATTAGGCTTTTTAAGACCTGCAAGCTGAAGTTTTCCATTCGCGCTCATAGGTCCGTCAAACCAGGCATATAGGGATAAATCATCATTCTCCATTGGAGGAAGATTTGCCTCAAACTGACTCTGGGTTACAGCATTGCCTCCACGGGCGGCAAACTCCCACTCATCATCGGATGCAAGTCTTGCATAGGCAACAGTATTATTCTCAGACTTGAAGCTGTCCTTTGCCTGCTGCAGAAACAGTGAATAGGCATGAGCCGCATTCATGGCATCAAAATAGGAAATCTTGACTGCAGGAAGTCTTGAAAGCTTGTTGAGTTTCAGAGAGTCACACTTGTCTGAGTTAACAAGAGCATCATACTGTCCTGCCATCAGTTCATATTTTGCAATCAGAAAATAGTAGCCGTGACTGTCATGAAATGAGCCCTGAACATATCTAAGATTTGGGTTCTGGGACATTGGAGACTTGTTCTGAGCGGAACCTGCGTTATAGTTCTTGTCCTTTATCTTCTTAGGATCATTGGAGGTATAGACTTTTCTGAAAGCCATAATCCTGTTGCAGGGCATAGGAAGAATGACATCATCCCCCTTTGGCTCAGGATTAAAAATCTTCACGGCATCATCTGCACAGTAAGCACTGGAACCTAAAGCAATACAGGTCAGTACAGCAATTCTTTTTATATTTCTAAACATTTCTTAAACTATCTGCAACCTTAAGATTCAGAACCTTGAAACGACATACAATCATGCTGACAGCAACACAGACAACACAGGTCATAAGTCCGCCTGCAATTACATGTTCTAAGGTAAGAGTACTTACCAGAGTCTGTGGTCCCAACAGATCCTTAAAATAAAGATTAAAGGTAAACATTCCCGCATAAAACAGTCCAAGCGAACATAGATATGCGCAAACGGAAAGAATGAAATTCTGAATAATCACAATCAGAAAAACACCGCCCTTGGAAAGACCGCTCAAAAACAGCAGAGCAAAGGTTTTCTCAAGTCGTGAAAGATTGGTGAATATAAGTCCGACCGTAGCCATCACTCCGCCAACAACTGAAGTTATGGCTATGGTTGAGAAAATAAAGGATAGAACTCTTGAGATAGCCTTCAGATTCTCAACTGAAGAAAGCTTGTCAGTAATTGAATAGTTCTGACGCAGCAGCTTTGATACAGGCTCTAAATCATTAAGAGATTTAACGTAGATTCTTGCCTTGGCAAAATTCTTTCTTTGTGAATTTGGATTGGAGCCATCTGAGAAAACTGGAGGTTCAAAGCCATCACGGTAATCTTCCATATACACAAGAGTATTGAAATTAACCAGAATGGTTTTATGAGGTAAAAGCTCTTTTTTGATAATTCCCTTAAGAGTAAATGGAACCACTGCATTAACAGTCCTGTTATCAGTAATTCTTGAGATTACAAACTTAAAGGTATCCCCTACCTTCATACCAAGATCTGAAGCTGTTGTTTCAGAAAGATAGGCTTCAGTTTCAGAGAGATTACCGTCTAAATTCATCTCCGCTACAATTGGATCACCTGCTGCTGTTGGCAGAGTTTCAAGGTTCTGAACGATTTTTCCGTTGAAACCTACATTGGCGGTTACACTCAGTGAGCGGGTCAGAGGAATGACAAAACCTACATGAGGATTATTTTTCAGATCATCAAAAAACTGCTGATCAAGTCTGTATCCTGACATCATTCTGATTTCAAGATTTGTAGGATTAGAGCTTAATTTATGCTCAAGATTTGAAATAATTCCAAATCTAAGAGAGAAAAGCAGTAACAGCGGAGCAATTACAGCACACAATGATGCGACTATACAGATACTGATAATCTTGTCGAATCTTAATGAGCATAAGGAGAGTTTGAGTATCATACAGTCTCCTTATATACAAAGATTCCGCTCTGGACATCATCAGGCTCATAATCAATAACACTCAGACCATGATTTCTTACAAGTGAGAGATCATGAGTTACCATCAGCACACACATGCTGTATTTTGAACAGACCTCAAGCATTACTGATATAAGCTTGTCTCCGTTCTGAGGATCTAATGATGAAGTTGGCTCATCAATAAAAAGAATCTTCGGATTATGACAGATACTCTTGAAGAATACCGCGCGCTGTCTCTGTCCGATTGAAAGTTCATGAGGATAGAGATTTAAAACATCCCCAAGATCAAAGTCCTCAAATAAAGACAGGGATGTCTTTAAAAGCTCATCAGAAGACTCGCACTCTCCGAAAAGCTTTTTCTTAGAACGAGATGAAATATCAATCTGAAACTTGAGATTCTCCCTGATACTAAGATATGGAATAAGTCCCCCGCTCTGAGGCATATATCCCATCAGAGCAGAACGAATAAGGCGTCTTGAATCTGTTTTCTCAGACAGGACATCCTTATCGTCAATCAGGTATTTTCCAAAACTGCTGTTTTCTCTTAAAAGTGCAAGACACTCTAAAAGGGTAGATTTTCCGCAGCCAGAAACTCCGGTTACAGCCAGAACTGATCCCGGCTGCATCTTAAGAGAATCAAGACGAATGGTATATCCGCCCTTTCCGTCTCTTTTAGGATAGCTAAAAGAGAAATCCTTAACTTTTAAATAAGCATCCACTTATGGAAGCACCTCTAGAGGAATTGGGTAAACAGCCATTGAAGCATCTTCCTTTGGATTTAGCTTAATCCAACGGGCAGAATCGTCATTGCACTGCTGATAGTAGTTAAGCTTTGACTCAAGATCACTTATGGTCTGATTCTGCTCATCAGGTCCCATATTAGCCCAGGTCTGCTCATCAAGCTCCTGAATACGGCTCTTGTATGGAAGATCCTCAAGATACTCACCTAATAAGCCCAGCTCACCTAGCTTCAGTGAATCGGTCTTGCTGATGGCTGAAGGATCACGTCCCATGCTTACAGCAACTGATCTCAGCTGGCTGAACATGTCCTCAGGCTTTAGGATACCCTCATTGGCTGAATCCAGAATCTTCTTGGTTACATCCTTAAGAGATGACAGCTCATCCTTGGTCAGAAGAACCACAGGAGTACTTGTAACCTTATCGTGGGATACAAGATCTCTGTCAGCAATCCATCCTGACAGGAAATCAGGAGCGCTGGTTCCCAGCTTCTCACCCAGGTAGGCAAGCTGCATTGCATAACCTAAGGCTGCAGTATCAGATGCCATATTTGAATCATCCTTCTCATCAGGAGCAGTTCCCAGTGCATCCTTACCCTGAGATGCCAGCTTAACCTGATTGGTAATGCTCTTTGATAGCTCATCAATCTTCTTGCCAAAGCTGTTTACGTCACCTGCATTTACAGGATAGTAAAGAGACTTGCTGATAGTATCGTTGTAGGTTAAATCCTGATACTGATTCTTGGCCTTGTCATGATTTGAATTTCTCTTGCCTGAGTCTGTCAGAAGATGCATTGCATAGATGGCAACACCCTTGTGTTTAGCCTCGGCACGAAGCTCCTTGGAATCAAGACCTGTTGATGAGAGCTTGTCTGAACCGCTGATACCGCCGGCATCAGTAATTAACACTACATAACGGCCACCGTAATTTGACCAGTCAATCTTGTTAAGGGCTGAGTTAATACCAGCAAAGGAATCCTCATCAAAGTACTTACTTGAAACCTTAGCCTGATTTAAAGACTCCAGCTTCTGCTTGAACTGATTTTCATCAGTTGCCTCGCCTGGTTTTACAAAGACCTTTGAGACATATTCAAGCTCTGGTACTGCTTTGGTGCTTGAACGGAATGAAACCAGACCGAAATGAACACTGTCAGAGAGTTTCTGTTCTTTGATGTGTTTTGCAATTGATTTGATGGTTTCCTTGGTTCTGTCAATGTATGGCTGCATTGAAATACTTGAGTCAATAACAAAGACAACTGCAGCCTTAAAGGTTTTAAGTTCGTTCTGAAGATCGCTCTTTGACTTTGAACCATCGCCTTTCTTGGTAACAGAGGCAATCTTAAGCTCTCTTAAGTAGTTGCCATCATCAAACATTGTTTCTTCAAAATCTAGGATAGGCAGCAGATAAAACTGTTTTTTGTAGTCTACATAGGTTTCAGGCTCAGCAGAGATAACACCTGAAATAGGCTCATTCTTACTGAGTTTCTCCATCATTGGAGTAACAACATCAGAAGGCTTGCTGTTATCGACAATCTTCTGCAGCTCATCCTTGGTCTTAAAGATAAGAGCACGATTTCTTGAGGCTGGATTGGTGAACATCAGAGCAGTCTGCATTTTCCAGTCAACTACACAGCTCTTATCAAGATATCCAGAAGTCTTACCAGAGGTATCAGGACCAACCAGCAGGGAATTACCCTCATCCTTGTAAATGTAGAAACGGGAGAAAGCTGCAACCTTATCGCCAGATGCATCTGCGGCATTCTTTTTTAGGACACAGGATGGAGTAGTCAGCACACGCTGATAAATGGATTTCTTTCCATCCATCAAAAGAGGAGTATCAGCATAGGTGTTGCAGGACAGTGCAGATAAAAGAACTGCACTTATAGTCATACTTTTAAGTTTCACTTGTTTACTCCTTAAGCTTTGCCATAGCATCATTTGCCTCGGTCATACCCATATCGACTGCTTTCTGATACCAGTAGACAGCCTGAGTCTTGTCCTTCTCAATACATTTACTCTGAGCACTAGAATTTGGATCAAAATACTTAGCAAACAGATATGCTGCTGAAGAATCTTTTCTTCCATAGCTTGATAGAAGACGTTTGCCCAGTACACAGCGGTCATTTTCAAGAGACTTCTCTGATAGAGTGTTAATCACTTCAACTGTAGGTTTTGAGCCAAGACAGTTAGTAATAATCACATCATCAGCATCTGAGGTTAAGGTACATGCAGAAGCTGCACCAGCTGCAGGAGCTGCACTCTGATTGTCAGCTGCAGGAGGCTCTGTGCTGTTTGCAGCGGTATTTGCAGGTTCATTCTGAGGAGTCTGACTTTCATCGCTCTTTGCTGGCTCTTCAGTCTTGTTCTCCTCTGTCTTTACAGGTTCTTCAGCCTTGTTCTCCTCGCTCTGTACAGCCTTCTCAGGCTCTTTCTGATTATCAGCGCTCTGAGTGTTTTCAACAGGAGCTGCAACAGGTTCAACCTTATCAGCAGGGCTGAATACACCAAGCCACCACAGAACACCTAACAGGATTAAAAGCAGAGCTAAAAGACCACCTAATACAGGCAGCAGAATAGACTTTTTCTTTGAGGTAGCAGCAGCTGCGCTCTGATTCAGAGGAACTTCCTGACTTACACCTGAGAATAAGGATTCATTTGAGGTTGATGCAGCAGCACTGGTCTTAGCTGCAGCAGGACCGTTAACATACTGAGCTTCAGGCTCGTAGGAGTCCAGAATTAAAGAGAGGTCACCTTCAATAGAGGTTGCAAACTCCACTGGATTTCCGTTTACCTTGTTATCTGCAGTAGTATATTCTCGAACGATGGTTTCGAATTTACCGTTATAACGGTTCACCTGTGAGGAGACATTATTAAAGGTCTCGGTACTAAGCTTTATCTTATAGCCCTTCTCAGATGAGTAAAAGGAGATATTCTCAGGCTTGATGCTCTCCTCAGAGATTGTTTCCTGAGCATTTTCAGGTCTTATTACGATATTAAAACTGTGTGATAGTCCGCCGACTCCGATATTAGAATCAAATAAAGACCAGCAGTTTTTTAGAATCAGATAGCCCTGATTGTTTTCCTTTAAAACAGATGCTGTAAGTTTTTCTGTAAATTCAGACATTTTTCTTCTCTAAAACACGTTATCGATATCAGAAAGAATCTCACATATTTCTCGGTTAAGCTCTGGAGAAATATTATATTTACTCTCTGCTGTTATATTCTTTGCACAGATGACATTAAGCAGCACACTGAAGTAGTCATTGCAGTAATGCTGTCTTATGGAATCAACATTAGATCTCTTAATATCAGCCATAAAGCTCTTGTTCTCTGAGGATTCCTTGAATAAAGGACGTGATGCATCTAAAGCACTGTCATAAGAGTCACTCTTTACTCTTACCTTGATGCGCTCAATCTTTGAATCATCAAGCTTGCCCATGCACAGATAGGTATTGAAATCAGAGATAATCTGCAGAGCTCTTGCACACTGACCGTCACAGAGATCATCCTTC
The DNA here is from genome assembly GCA_045634805.1 of Succinivibrio sp. Classification (GTDB taxonomy): domain Bacteria; phylum Pseudomonadota; class Gammaproteobacteria; order Enterobacterales; family Succinivibrionaceae; genus Succinivibrio. The sequence goes on from JAZRAY010000267.1 coordinate 11,821, forward strand.
TTTGAGGTTGGAGACTCGTAAGGGTCGATTGCATCAATAACAGCCTGTTCAACGTCCATGGCGTTATAGGCCTTTGAAAGCTCTACGGTTAAATACTGCATCAGCTCGTGGAATCTGTCTCTTAGAGCATTCTTGTCAGTAATCAGAGAGCCGTTATCGGCAATAAAGAAGTTATAAGCCTCGCGCTCGTTCTCAGGATAATCCTCAACGTTCTTACGTTCAATCTCCCAGAATCTTAGGATATCAGCAAGCATTACATCAAAGAACACACCGTTGCGCATTGACTCAAGATTGTCCTCACGCATCTTGGTTAATGCCTTAGCAAAACGATAGGCGTTGCTTGAACGACCGCCACTGAAGTTTGTAAGGTAATTGTCTCGAGCCATATCCTCACTGATTTCAATGAAGCTTCTGAAACGGCCGAAGGTTCCAGCAACAACATCGCAGGATGCAAGCTGTCTGAACTTTTTAATGGCATTGGCATGAGCAATTCTTAAAGCCTGCTCGCCTGACTCTCTTGCATACTTGCCAAGGCGGCTTCTTAAAGCCTGAGCCATATTCTTGATGCTGTCATGGAATTTCTCTTTTCCATAGTTGTAATCAGTAAAGTTATCCTTCAGGAAGGATGACAGATACTGAATACCGCCGTCATTTGCCTTTAGAACCTCTGAAATTACAGGAGTATCCTCTGCCCTGCCCATCTGTTTATAGTGATTGAACTCATAAACATATTTCATGTCAGGATCTTTTACGATTTCCTTCTTATAGGCATCGATATAGTGCTGATACTCTGGACGGATACCGGTTTCAACATCCTCTGAACTGAATTCATAAACATCGTTCTTTGAGTGCAGGTTTGGACGTCTTACAAAGAAGAACTGATTGAACTCCTGACCGTGAGCCCAGTTCTGAATCCAGCCTGTAGCATAACGCTCCATGGCAGTGGTAATAGTCTTACCGATATCTGAAAGTGATGCTGCCTCCTTGCCGATATCACGGGTAAAGCAGGCATCAAACTTGGTAAAGGCACCTACTACAGGAATCTTCTCATAGGAAGCTCTATCCTCAGGCTCCTTACCGATATTCTCATAAACCCATGAGGACAGATATGGAGTTACCTCGGCAACTTCGCCCTGACCTTCCACACTTGAGCAGAAAAGCAGAACATCAATCTCATGACGCTGACAGTATCTTTCAATCAGATAGCCAACCTTACCACGACGGATAAACTCGGTTGCGGTATTCTGTCCGTTCTTTGCCAGTCCGTCGGCATCCTTCCAGATAGAAATCTCTTCTCTCTTTCTTGAACGGGCACCAGGGAAATCAAGCACATCAAAGTTTCCTGACTGAGACTGAGATGGTACAGGGAAACTGATCTCTGCTGTAGCAAATGCAAGGATCGGGAATCTTATCTTGGCAATATCAGATGCATCACGGTTAAGAGCAATATCAACCACTAAAGGAAGCTCTTCTCTGAATACACCGTCCAGAGCGTGAATATCAATCAGAGTCTTCTGTGGGATCTGCATGAGCTTTCCGTCGATCTCGGTTACAAAGGCATTAAGCGGAGCATAAACCTCGCGCATACCCTTGAATTTCTCCATCTCTGGAGCAATGGTTTCATACAGATTGTTAAAGGCCTTCAGATTTCCCCAGAATAAGGAGAATAATCTGCCTCTACCCTTAAGATTTAAAGAACCGATAATGCGTCTTACATGATTCCAGAAGGAACAGTCAGGTTTGAATTCCTCTGACATCAGACAGCAGAAGGCTGCATGAGAATATACGTACTCTGAAAGTTCAACAATATCGTTCTCGGTTACATATGACTTCTCACCATCCCCAAGCTGATACTCCGGAGCCTTGAGCTCTTCAAACAGAGCATCAAGCTTTGATTTATCCTTGAAGCGGCTGTCATACTCAATCATGAAGTCCTTAGCAGCTTCAAGATTCATATCCAGATAGAATGAGTTGACCAGAATCTTGATAAGTTCAACTTCGTTTAAAATCTTTAAGGTAACAGGGAATCCCTTAACAGCAGGAGAGGTCATACGGGTGAATCTTGTTACAAGACCGGTTGCCTCACGATTACCGCCGGTTGGATTTAAATGATGGAAGAAGGAAATCTCCTTCCCTTCCCAGTTTGCAACCAGACCTTCACCGCCGCCATTTGAAGCCAGTGCGGAAACAAGATAGCTCTTGCCGGCCTGAGAAGCACCGAACACACCGATGGTTGAATTAACAGGAAGAACCTCATGAGCAGCATCTGCCATGTTATGAAGCTGGCAGATGGAAATACCTAAGGCATTCTCCTCATTTCTTAGCTCTGCCTCATCCAGTGCGGCCTTTTCTACCCACTTATATGCCCTGTTGCAGCACTGTGCCAGAAGATTCAGACGATTGTCTTTAAATTCGTTTTTCATAAAAAATTATTCCTTATCAAGAATCAAACCGTCATTATTCCAGTATTCATCACCATCACTGACAGTCTTGAGACTCAGCTTCAGATAACTTGTACAATCATCAGAGCC
>JAZRAY010000268.1:0-2791 GCA_045634805.1 Succinivibrio sp.
CACAGGTCCATACCGATGGTATCCAGTGCCTTATAAGCATGGTCTGTATCTCTGAATAGGAATGGAAGATCGAATACTGAAACTTCTGGAGCAAAGTTTCCTAATACTGCGGTACCAGTCAGGGTCATCTCAACTGTGCCAAGGGTTAAGCCCTCAACAAGGTCACGCTGGTTACCCAACTGTGATGATGGGAAAACCTGAACGTCAATATCACCTTTTGAATAATCCTTAACTAGTTCTGCAAAATGGTCTGCACCCATGCCGTATGGGTTGGTTGGTTCTGCAATATGGCCTAGTTTTAGGGTAACTGAAGCAGCATTAGCAGCATTTAGGGTAAACATACATGCAGCAATGCAGGTTGCAACGAGACGAAACTTCATATGAGCTCCTATATATCTGTTTAAACGTAATAAAAACCTTAAAAGAAAGTTTCAGATATGTTTGAAAAACGGTCCTAAGGAACGTCTAATAAAACATACATCCGTTGTCAAAATTAAAATTTAGCCGGTGAATAGTCAAGAAACATCAGTATTTGTGTATAACAACTGATACGTTCTTCACAATTGCTTTATTTAAAAAAGATTTATTTTGAAGTGTGTCACTTATGTGCGGAAGGTTTTGGAGCAAAAAAAAGCCTGCAGCCGTGAGCCATGGACTGCAGGCAAAAAATCATAAAGACTTGAAACTAATTAACTGAAATTATTTGTAATACTCGGTAGCCATCTTCTCAAGATCAGCTTCTGTAGTATCCTCACCGATGCAGATTAGCTCAGTGCCGGTCAGTTTAGCGAACAGAGCGATATCCTCACGGGTTAGAGCTGTTGAAACAACGCTGTGGTGTGCACCACCTGCATAGCACCAGCCTGCAGTTCCGATACGGAAGTTTGGCTTGTGACGGTACATGATTCTTGCAACAGGCAGTTTTGGCATTGGCTTAGGCTGCTTTACAAGCTCGATATCAGCACAGATGATTCTGAAGTGAGTGCCCATATCAACTAGAGTAACCTGAATACCATCACCCTCAACACCGTCGAAGATCAGACGTGCAGGATCAGCCTTGCCGCCGATACCTAGAGGTAGAACATCAATCTCAGGCTTGGTAGCTGCGAAGGTTACTGGAACCTCCAGCATGTGAGATGCAAGCTCAAGCTCTTTGCCCTCGGTTAAATCGTAGGTGTAATCCTCGATGAAGCCGGTTGCGCCCTTGCGGCCTTCAGCCATGTTCATAAGAACTGCTGATAGAGCTGAAATCTTGTAGTCACCCTCAGGACCAAAGCCGATGCCCTTGCCCATCAGATTCTGAGCTGCGATACCTGGAAGCTGTTTCAGACCGTGCAGATCCTGGAAGGTATCAGCAAATGCGCCTAGCTTTCTTGCTGACAGGAACTTCTCTAAACCAACCTCATAGCGAGCCTGTTCACGAACAGCTTCGATGTTGGTGGTCTTCATGGTGTACTTAGAGGTGTACTCGTTCATCTTGGTATCAATTTCAGCTTCTGAAACTTCATTGATTTCCTTAACTAAATCACCCAGAGCAAAGTAGTTGCACTCCCAGCCGTAACGGATCTGAGACTCAACACGATCACCGTCGGTAACAGCAACTTCACGCATGTTATTACCGAATGAAGCAACCTTCAGGTGTCTTGAGAAGTTGATTGCACGTGCAACGTCAACGAATCTTGAAATTCTGTCGATAACATCCTGGTGCTCATAGTAGCCTGCAACAACCTGGTGAGGTATACGCAGACGGGCTAGAATGAAGCCGTACTCACGGTCACCGTGTGCAGCCTGGTTCAGGTTCATGAAGTCCATATCGATTTCGTCATATGGAAGCTTCTCGTTAGCCTGGGTGTGAAGGTGAATCAGAGGCTTGCGAAGCTCCTGTAAACCCTTAATCCACATCTTAGCTGGAGAGAAGGTGTGCATCCAGGTCATAACACCGATACAGTCCTCATCAGTGCTTACCTTTCTCATGTCTGCAATACAGGTCTCTGAATTAACAACTGTTGGAAGTAGTTCAACCTTAACGCCCTGAAGCTTCTTGTTGAAGAACTCTGTCATTCTTGCTGCATCAGCTGCAACCTGTTTTAAGCACTCATCACCGTATAGGTCCTGTGAGCCAACAACGAAATATAACTTAGCCATAATTGATGTTTATCCTTAAATGAATTTGATTAAAAAATATTTTTATAGTTTCAAAAAACACCCCGCAAAAAATTGCGGGGGAACTGCTACTTGATAACGTGAATTGCTTTTCTGTCAGCAAAGATTGCTACGAAGATTAAGAATACGATACCTTCGATTAACTGCATCATTGGGATGCTGAAGCCAATCATGTTCAGACCTGAGTTCAGAACTACGAACAGTAGTGAACCTACGATGAAGTTACCGAATCTTGCCATAGCACCACCAGAAATTGGCATACCACCTAAAACCAGAGCGATAAGGATCTGAGTCTCTAACTGGTTACCACCTGATGAGGTTACTGAACCATTCTTGATTGATAGAATGAATGCTGCGAAACCTGTGATTGCACCTGATAGAACATATACCAGGAACTTGATTCTGTCAGTACGGATACCTGAGAACTTAGCTGCCTTTTCACCAGCACCGATAGCCTTCAGATAGGTACCGAACTTGGTGAAGCAGAAGAATACGAAACCTACTGCAACAACTGCTGCTGTACAGCCAACCTTAAGTGCGGTGCTGTCTAGCTCAATCAGTTCGAATGAACCTGCAACTGGTGCGTCGGTGGTCAGATACTTGATTAAGCCTCTGAACAGGAACATGG
>JAZRAY010000269.1:0-7747 GCA_045634805.1 Succinivibrio sp.
CTATAAGGAAGTAAAGACCGGAAACACGGGAGCTGCTGAGACTGCTGAGGTTGTATACGATACAGACAGGGTGTCACTTGATACCCTTTTAACTCAGTTCTTCAAGATAATCGATCCTGTTGCTGTTAACCATCAGGGTGAGGATTTTGGAAGCCAGTACAGAACAGGTATCTTCTATACAGACGAGAGTGATCTTCCAGCCATCAAGGCTGCAGTTGACTACGAACAGCGCAAATATGAGGAGAAATTCGCTTTAGAGATTCTTCCTCTGAAAAACTTCTTTGAAGCAGAGGATTATCACCAGGATTACCTCAAGAAGAACCCTGAAGGCTACTGCCACGTTGATTTTCTGTCATTAGCAGACCTAAAGCCAGTCAACAGCCGTTTTATTGATAAGACAAAGTATGCTGTTGATAACAGAGAAGCCATAAAGGAAAAACTTTCTGATGAGGCTTATAAGGTTACCCAGAACAGTGCTACAGAAAAGGCATTTACCGGTGAGTATGACAAACATTTTGAAAGAGGAATCTACGTTGATGTAATCACAGGTGCACCTCTTTTCAAATCTACAGACAAGTACGAGTCAGGCTGCGGATGGCCTGCATTCAGTGCTCCAATCAATCAGTCTGTAGTTTCTCTGCATCATGATGAAAGCGAAAACCGTCAGAGAATTGAAGTCAGAAGCAAGACCAGCAATGCTCACCTAGGTCATTTCTTCACAGATGGACCTAAGGATAAGGGCGGTATCAGATTCTGTATCAACAGCGCCGCCTTAAAGTTCATTCCATATGACAGAATGGATGAGGAAGGATACTCTGAGTTCAAGGATTTAGTCGACTAACGAATCAATACTTTACTCCCTCCGTTAAATCTGCTACATATCCTGTGGCAGATTTTTTTTCTTTTAACATTTTCAGAAAAATCCTGCACTTTCAAAGGATAAAACACCTAACAATAAGCGTAATCTAAGAAATCAGGTATTAGAGTATTCTTTTATCAACTCAAATCTTTATAACAATAATCTGAACCCCCAAAAAGTTCATAAGGCAAAACAAAGTGAAAGAATCTTCCTACATGATCATCATTCCAAAGAATGAAGAGGATATGCATGATCCTAAAAAACCGCTTGAAAATCTGATGCAGAATGAAGATATCCAGATTATGGATATAAATACCGATGAGGAAAGAGGTCTGATTCTTAAGCTAAAACTTGATGATAATGAATACGAGATAGAGCTCGATCCTACCGAGGTTGATATTCCAGAGATGGTAAGACCGGCCCATGCTTTCTCAGAGGATGAAATCAGACAGATTGATGAAGCAAGAATGGGGCTTGGAATAAACATGGACTTTAAAGGAAACAGCATAAAGTGTTTCCACGACCAGCTTCGCATCATTAACGCTATGTTTCCTAACGAGATTCTTGCTGTTATGGACTGTCCTGCGGAAAAACTTCTATCAGGAAAATGGGTATCATTTGCAGCAGAATCAAAAACACTCCCTGCCCCACGATATCTGTTTACAGTTCAGGCTGTATCCAACGGAGATGATGAGATCTGGCTGCATACACACGGTCTAAGACGCTGCGGACTATATGAGCTTGAAATACTCTGTTCAACCAAGGATATGTACGAAGAGCATTATCGCATTATCGAAACCTTTGCCTACAGAATGCTTGATGATAATGAGATTGTAGAGCCAGGTGAACCAGTATTCATAGGTCAGGCAGATGACAGATATCTGGTATGCACATCTGTCGACTGGAGGGAAGCTCTAAGTTTCTACCCACAGGCAACCTTAGGCACAGTGGAAGATCGTGCTGAAGATGAGGATAACTATCACAGCGAGGATACCTATGTTCTCATGATGTATATGGGACCTGATGATGCCGAGGCCAGAGAATATACTCCAGTACAGGAGTTTGATACATACCTTGAGCATAATCCTATCTTTATGATTTCAAACGAAGAAACCAGACGTATGAGCGATCTTGCCATCGAAAGACTGACTTATCTAATCAAGGCAGCTGAAAACAAGGATAACGTAATCATCGTAAAAATCGCTCTGCAGAAGGACGAGGAATTCGTTGATGAGGACTCAGAGAAAGAGCATATCTGGTTTGAACTTAAGGAAGTAAAAAAGGATTCCATCGTTGCCGAACTGACTCAGGATGCCTATTTCGTCAAGGGCATAAAGGAAGGAGACATCGGAACATATCCTTTTGAGGATATTACAGACTGGGAGATCTTCTCAGATGGTAACTGCTACACACCGGATGATGTTTATCGTCTAGCCTAGGAATACATGCTCTGAAAGTATTCTGAGCTTATGAAAATTCACCTTTATGTATTCCTCAATGTTTAGAAAAAAAAGCTCGAAACCTTATATTCAGTCAGACTGATGCAGATTTCGAGCTTTTGTTTGATCTGCTCATCACAGATCATATTACTGAGAGGTTATTTTTTAAGAAAGCGGTTTACTGACTCAGCACATCTTCTGCCTTCTGCAATTGCATAAACCACCAGAGACTGACCTTTTCTGCCGTCACCCGCTGCAAATACCTTTGGATTGCTGGTTCTGTAGGCATCCTCACCTTCTGTCTTTGCAAGAATGTTGCCTCTCTGATCGGTCTCAAGGCTAAACTCTTTGACTAAAGATGCTGATGGATGAGCATAGCCCATAGCAATCAGAACAACATCTGCGTCGATTGAAGATTCTGTACCGTCAATACCCTCGAACTTGCGAGGAGCGGTCCATTTAACCTTGTTAACCTTTACAGACTTAACCTTGCCCTTACCGTTAAACTCAAGTGTGTTGGTTGAGAACAGACGAGTACAGCCTTCCTCATGAGAGCTTGAGGTTCTCTTGATACGTCTCCAGTCTGGCCATGCCATACTGATATCTACACTCTCAGGCAACTCCTCATGGTAATCAAGCTGAGTTACTGACTTGGCTCCCTTTCTGATGGATACACCGATACAGTCAGATGCTGTTTCACCACCACCGATAACCACGACATTCTTGCCGTTAACATCGATAGGATTTACACAGTCACCGTTGTTCTCACGGTTCTGAGCAATCAGAAAATCAAGAGCAAAGTGAATTCCCTTTAATTCACGTCCAGGGATCTTAAGATCACGAGGAGTCTCAGAACCAGGAGCAAGAACAACTGCATCATATTCTGATAATAGCTGTTCGCCTCTGATTTCTGTTACAGAATCGTTGTGAACACCATTCTCAAGCTCTTTGATGGAACCGACCATAGAGCTTGTTCTAAAGACAATGCCTTCCTGCTCTAAAAGAGCAATACGTCTGTCCAGAACATCCTTTGGAAGCTTGAAATCTGGAATACCGTAACGCAGAAGACCGCCAATCTTGTTCATCTTCTCAAAGACGGTAACATCATGACCATAGCGGTTTAACTGCTGAGCGGCAGCTAAAGCTGCAGGACCTGAGCCTACAACAGCAACCTTCCTGCCGCTACGCTCACTGATATTCTGAGCTCTTACATAGCCATGCTCAAAGGCATACTCTGCAATCTTACGCTCTACTGACTTAATACCTACAGGATCTCTGTGAATACCCAGAGTACAGCCTTCCTCACACAGAGCAGGACAGATTCTTCCGGTTATCTCAGGGAAGTTGTTGGTTGATGACAGAACGGTATAAGCCTTCTTGTATTCGCCCTCACAGACAAAATCATTAAAGTCAGGCATATCGTTATGCAGAGGACACTCATGCATACAGAATGGGATACCGCAGTCCATGCAGCGTCCGGCCTGAATCTTAGCCTTGTCATCAGGTAGAGTTCCGTAGATTTCACAGAAGCTCTTAACACGCTCCTCTACAGGAACGTGTGGCATGTCAACACGGGCAAACTCGATAAAGCCTCTTACAAAACCCATTTACTTTACCTCCTTTAATGACTTTAAGGCATTCAGATATTCGTGAGGGAATACCTTCACGAAATTGCCAAGTTCTAATGAGAAATTCTCAAGAATCTTCTTGGCAATCCTGCTTGATGTGTTATTCAGATGATTTTTCAGTAAATCCTTAATAATCACCTCATCAGACAGGTTCTTATGCAGAGGAATCAATGGGTCGGCCTTATCAGCACTTACTACGTTTTCAACATCAAAATCGCCGTTTGCTAGCTTTGATCTGAATACATTTTCTGGGTCGTAAACATAGGCAACACCACCGGTCATACCGGCACCGAAGTTACGTCCGGTCTTGCCCAGTACCATTACGGTACCGCCGGTCATGTATTCACAGCCATGGTCGCCGCAGCCTTCACAGACTGCATCCACACCGGAGTTACGAACCGCAAATCTTTCGCCTAAAACACCGCTGAAGAATGCCTTACCTGAAGTTGCACCGTACAGACAGGTGTTACCGGCGATAATGTTCTGCTGAGGATCACCCTCAAAAGAGCTGCTCTTGTAAACACTGATGGTACCGCCTGACAGACCTTTACCCACATAGTCATTTGCTGTACCGCAAAGGCTTAGGGATACGCCCTTCTTTAAGAAGGCACCGAATGACTGACCTGCAATACCCTTCAGCTTGTAGGAGATAAAGTCATCAGGAAGCTCCTTCTTAGAGGCACTGACTAAACCTGAGGTGTAGGTACCGAATGAACGGTTGGTGTTTCCAATTGAGCTTTCAATGGTAACTGACTCATCCTTTGACAGAGCAGTCTGAACCTTTGACTCAAACTTCTTATCAAGGGCAGAATCGATATCATGCTGCTGAGAGACAACATGATGGAACTTGTCCTGAGCCTGAGGGTCAACGTAGAAGATTCTCTCAAATGAAAGATTACGAGCCTTTTCAAACTCTGCCTTTTCATTCTTCTCTAAAAGTTCTGCATGACCAATCAGATCATCAAGTTTTCTGAAACCAAGTTGTGCCAGTAACTCACGAACCTCACGAGCAACGAAATGGAAGTAGTTCTCAAGATGCTCAGGTCTTCCGATAAACTGCTTTCTAAGCTCAGGATCCTGAGTTGCAATACCGGTAGGACAGGTGTTCTTCTGGCACTTTCTCATGATGGTACAGCCCATACATACCAGTGGAGCAGTACCGAAACCGAACTCATCTGCACCTAAAAGAGCACCGATGATTACATCACGGCCGGTCTTAATCTGACCGTCAACCTGAAGTTTTACTCTTGAGCGCAGTTTGTTCATAACCAGAGTCTGCTGTACGTCAGCAAGACCGATTTCCCATGCAGAGCCCGCATATTTAACTGATGAGGCAGGAGCTGCACCGGTACCGCCGTCATGTCCTGAGATTACGATATGATCAGCCTTACACTTAGCTACACCGGCTGCAACTGTACCGATACCGACCTCAGATACCAGCTTAACTGAAATATCTGCCTTGGTATTAGCAAGTTTCAGATCAAAAATCAGCTGAGCCAGATCCTCAATTGAGTAGATATCATGATGAGGAGGAGGTGAAATCAGACCGATACCTGGCAGAGAGTGACGCAGCTTGCCGATATAAGGTGAAACCTTGTGACCAGGAAGCTGACCGCCCTCACCTGGTTTTGCACCCTGAGCAAGCTTAATCTGAATCAGTTCAGCTCCTGACAGATAATCTGTGGTTACACCGAAACGGCCTGAAGCAACCTGCCTGGTCTTAGAACGAAGTGAATCACCCTTGTGCAGAGGAATATCAACCACGATATCATCGCCAAGGATTGCCTTGGTTGAAGTATCTGAATCGATTACAGTATCACGTCTTGGGTCCTCACCGCCCTCACCGCTGTTTGACATAGCGCCTAAACGGTTCATGGCGATTGCCATGGTGGTGTGAGCTTCAGTTGAGATAGCTCCGATTGACATAGCAGAACAAGCAAAGTGATGGATAATGCTCTCTTCACTTTCTACTTCGCTGATATCAATTGGCTTGGTCTTCTTAAAGGAGAACAGACCGCGAAGAGTCATCAGACGCCTGCTCTGATCATTGATGATCTGAGCATACTTTCTGTATTCCTCGTAATCACCTGAACGAACAGATCTCTGAAGATGTACCACTGCATCAGGAGTCCACATATGTTCCTGACCGTCATATCTCCAGTTAAGCTCACCGCCCTGATCAAGTGAATCGTCGTGAATAGCATCCTTCTCAAAGGCCTTTCTGTGGATTTTCACAGCTTCATCTGCAATATCGAACAGATTGATACCCTCGATTGGGCTTGGAGTATTCTTAAAGTACTTGTCAACAAATTCTGAGGATAGACCGACAGCCTCGAAGATCTGGGCACCTATGTAAGACATATAGGTTGAAATACCCATCTTTGACATGGTCTTGTACAGGCCCTTGTCAATTGCATGAATGTAGTTGTCAACAAACAGCTCGGACTGCTTTGCATCCTTGCCAAGTGAAGCTACCACGTTCAGAGCAACATATGGGTGAACAGCCTCGGCACCGTAACCGCCAAGTAGAGCGAAATGATGAACTGTTCTAGCTGAACCGGTTTCAACAACCAGACCGGTACTGGTTCTAAGTCCTTTTTCAACCAGACACTGATGAACAGCAGATGTTGCCAGCAGAGCAGGGATTGCAAGACGCTGACGGCTTACATTTCTATCAGATAGGATCAGAATATTGTTTCCAGTCTTAACAGCATCAACTGCAGCTGCTCTGATGGAGGCCAGTCTTGCCTCAATACCGTTCTTGCCCCATGATACAGGGTAGGTGATATCAAGCTCTACGCTTCTGAACTTGTTGCCGGTGAACTTGCCGATATTTCTGATCTTCTCAATATCCTGACTGCTCAGAATCGGCTGGTCAACCTCCAGTCTTACAGGAGGGTTGTTATCCATGATGTTCAGAAGGTCTGGACGAGGACCGATAAATGAAACCAGAGATGTAACCATCTCCTCACGGATAGGATCAATAGCTGGGTTTGTAACCTGAGCGAACAGCTGTCTGAAATAATCATAAAAACAGCTTGGCTTTGAGGAAAGAATTGCCAGAGGAGCATCATTACCCATGGAAACCACAGGCTCCTGACCGGATAATGCCTTGGTCTTCAGAAGTCTTTCCACATCCTCTCGGGTATAACCGAATACACGCATCAGATCTTTGGTATTAAGCTTTAAAGACTCGGTAAGAGGCTTTTCCTTAATATCATCAAGTCTGATTCTAACCTTGTCGGTCCACTCCTGATATGGTCTTGCAGTTGCAATCAGGTTCTTAACTTCATTGTCACCAATGATTCTGCCCTGCTCCATATCAATCAGAAGCATACGACCAGGCTCTAATCTTAAATGATTTGCAATACGGGATTCATCAATGTTCAGTGTACCTTCCTCAGATGCCAGAATTACCATGTCATCCTTGGTTACAATGTATCTTGCAGGTCTTAAACCGTTACGATCCAGTGTTGCTCCAATCTGTCTGCCGTCAGTGAATACAACTGCAGCAGGACCATCCCATGGCTCCATCATTGCGGCATAGTATTCATAGAATGCCTTCAGATTGCGGTCCATGAGACGATCTTTCTCCCATGCTGAAGGAATCATCATCATTGCAGCCTGTGCAAGTGAATATCCTGACATGGTGAGAAGTTCAAACACATTATCAAATGATGCTGAATCTGACTGTCCCTGGAAGATTAAAGGCCAGAGTTTTTCCAGATCCTTACCGAAAACAGGTGACGAAATGTTCTTCTCACGAGCTCTGATCCAGTTGAAATTGCCGCGCAGGGTGTTGATTTCACCGTTATGAGCAA
>JAZRAY010000270.1:0-14098 GCA_045634805.1 Succinivibrio sp.
TTTATCCATGTATTGAACTGTATTCCTGATGGTGCATAGAGAATTTCATTGACTCCTCCAATGTCCATAAGAAATGCCAGAACATGCTTCAGTTTTGTTTCAACTGAACTCTGTCCGCGGAACTTATCAGTATATTTTTCCGGCGCAGTTGGCAGGGTTGTCTTCTTGATACGTGGAATTTCAACAACTGTAACGACTCCAGGTCGTGATCTTTTTGCTAAAAGCTGCAGTACCTGTACTGTGGTTGAGTTGATTGAATCAAGATAAATCTTGATGATACGGTCGCCACCGAAAAGACCTGGATCGATAAGTTCGTTTTCAAGTCTTGCAAGATTAGCGGTTGCACCTGATGAGAAGTCGTTATTGGTGAAGAGCATGAATTCAGCTTCAGGTAGCTCTTTTCTGGCCATCTGAATCAACATTGAACTCTTTTCGTTCTTCAAGAAAGGCTCATCACTTGAAATAACGTATACCGGTGCTAATGCCATATCTATTCCGTTGAAATAATCCCTGATTTACTGACTCTTCGTTTAGAGGAGATTTTAGCAGAAACTTTGAAAACAAAAGTCAGCATTAAGCTGACTTTCGAAAAGATCTGAAAAAGTGAAAGCTCTTATTTTGAAGAAGATCCCTTTTTAATGAATCCTTCCTCAGTTAAATCATCAGGAGCCTCATTTACCATCTTAATCTTGGTCTTTGGCAGCTCATATTTCTTCTCTGGATTCAGAACTCTAAGCCCGTTATTAAGCTCTGACAGAGCAACGGAATCTGAATCGATTTCTTCCTGAGCCTGCTGTGCCTTAAGAGCATCAAGCAGTGTCATGGAAGGAGAATTATCAATGTAGACCTCATTGTTATCCTCATCTTTTGCAAGAACCAGCTGTGCTGGAGTTGCTTTTGATGAATCCGGATCAGACTGCTTGCCCAGATAATTGATTCTTCTGATCATCTGGTCTGACAGTTCGTCAAGACTTTCCTCTAACAGGATTCTTCTCTCATTGGCACTTGCAAGAGAGTTATCACCTTTGTTCAGAGTAAGTCTGCTGATACCGTTTCTGATAATAATTGGTTTACTATGATTAGGAACCTTCAAGATGGCGGATGTTGTAACCACCATGTTGTATTCCTTTGCTGAACCAAAAGCATTAACAGATACAATTGGTAAACTTACCTGAGGTGCAGCAATTTCAAGAGTAGGAACATTATCGCGGCCCTTGAAGTCACGATTAGCTGTTCCCTGATAGTTTACTTTTACACCTCTAACCTGAAGTTTCTGCACAACCATCTTGTAGAACTGGTTGTGATATGCTCCTGTAACATCTATTTCAGTAAGACTCGATCCAAGTCTGTTTTGATTAGGAATATGAAAACCACAGGCACTAAGTCCCAATAGCATTACTCCAACAGCAAAGACCTTAAATCTCATCTATTACTTCCTTAGTTGTTAGACAGCAACAATATTAACTAATCTACCCTTAACGTAGATAGTCTTCTTGATTTCTTTACCTTCAGTGAATTTCTGAGTTTCTGGAGCTGCTTTTGCCTTTGCAATAACAGACTCTTCATCCTCATTTGGATTGATGCTGATCTTTGCACGAACCTTACCGTTGATCTGAACAACAACAGTAATCTCGTCCTCTTTCAGCGCATCCTTATCAGAAACAGGCCAGGTCTCAGTATCGATCTCGGTAGTATTGCCAAGCATTGACCATAACTTGAAGCAGATATGAGGAACGATTGGGTAAAGCATGATAATAACGTTATTATATACTTCATAACGAACTGCAAGAGAAGCTTCATCTGTTCCTGTGCACTTGTTAGCAAGGTTCAGTAACTCCATGATAGCTGCGATTGCAGTATTGAAGGTCTGTCTGCGGCCGATATCATCGGTAACCTTCTCAATTGTTACGTGAAGTTCATGTCTTAGCTTCTTCAGCTCAGGAGTTAACTTGCTCTTATCAAGTGCTGGCTTAGCACCTGCATTAACAAGATCCTGTACCTGAGACCATAGCTTACGCAGGAATCTCTGAGAACCTTCAACACCAGACTGTCTCCACTCAAGGGTAAGTTCAGCAGGTGATGCGAACAGCATGAACAGACGAACTGTATCAGCACCGTACATCTTAACCATGTACTCAGGATCGATACCGTTAGCCTTTGACTTAGACATCTTAATCATGCCTTCGTGATGCAGCTGGTGACCTTCCTTGTCAACAGCAGAGATGATGTTACCCTTTTCATCACGGGTAGGGAATGCATCAAGAGGATTTACCCAGTTCTTAACTCCCTTGTCATCCAGGTAGTAGTAGGCATCAGCCAGAACCATACCCTGACATAGCAGACGCTTGAATGGCTCGTCATACTTAACCATTCCTGCATCTCTTAGAAGCTTGAAGAAGAAACGTGAGTACAGAAGGTGTAGAACAGCGTGCTCAATACCACCGATGTACTGATCAACAGGCAGCCAGTAGTTTGCTGCATCCTTGTCGAACATTTCCTTTTCATCACGTGGTGAGCAGTATCTTGCAAAGTACCATGATGATTCCATGAAGGTATCGAAGGTATCGGTTTCACGAGTAGCACTCTTTCCTTCATAGGTGGTCTTGTACCATTTCTCATCAGTCTTCAGAGGAGAAATTACACCGTTAATCTTTACGTCATATGGTAGTTCAACTGGCAGATTCTCATCTTTCTCAGGAACAACTTCACCAGTCTCATCGATGGTCAGCATCGGGATTGGAGCACCCCAGTAACGCTGACGTGAAATACCCCAGTCACGTAGTCTGTAGTTAACCTTGCGCTCTGCACAGCCCATGCTCTCAAGCTTGTCTGCAATTGCCTTGAATGCTTCTTCAAAGTTCATGCCGTCAAATTCACCTGAGTGGCATGCAATACCGTGTTCAACGAATGCGTGCTCTGACAGATCAGGATCGCCAGATTCCTTTGACTCCTTGATTACAGGGATGATTTCAATGCCGTATTTCTTAGCGAACTCATAATCACGCTGATCGTGACCTGGTACAGACATAACAGCGCCGGTACCGTAATCCATGATAACGAAGTTAGCAACATAGATAGGTACCTTTCTTCCTGTAATAGGATGAATTGCATACAGACCGGTTGCCATACCTTTCTTTTCCATGGTGGCAAGATCTGCTTCTGCGAATTTCTGAGTGCGGCATTCCTGACAGAAAGCTTCAAGCTCTGGATTGGTCTCGCAGCACTTCTTAACCAGTGGGTGGTTAGCAGAAATTGAAATATAGGTAATACCCATGAAGGTATCTGGACGGGTGGTGTATACGGTAAATGTATCATCACTGCCGTCAACCTTGAAGGTAATGTTCAGACCTTCTGAACGGCCGATCCAGTTCTTCTGCATGGTGCGAACACGCTCTGGCCATCCATCAAGCTTATCTAAATCATTTAAAAGCTCTTCTGCATAAGCAGTGATCTTCAGGTACCACTGAGGAATTTCCTTGATCTCTACCTTAGCACCGCATCTCCAGCAGCAGCCGTCTTCAACCTGCTCGTTGGCAAGAACGGTGTTATCCACTGGACACCAGTTAACTGAAGAAACCTTCTTGTATACAAGACCTTTCTTGTAAAGCTCACCGAAGAACTTCTGCTCCCACTTGTAGTATTCAGGTCTGCAGGTTGCAACTTCACGAGCCCAGTCATATGAAAGACCTAATGACTTTAACTGGCCCTTCATGTAAGAAATGTTTTCATAGGTCCAGTCACCTGGCTGCTTGTTGTTTTTGATTGCAGCGTTTTCTGCAGGAAGACCGAATGCGTCCCAGCCGATAGGAGCAAGAACGTTTTTACCTAATAAACGGTTAAATCTTGCAATAACGTCACCTAGAGCATAGTTTCTAACATGACCTAAATGTAATCTGCCTGATGGGTATGGGAACATAACAAGGCAGTAGTATTTCTCTTTGTTTTTATCTTCTGTTGCGTGGAAAGTCTGATGATCTTCCCAGTATTTCTGTACTTCAGGCTCAATTTCCTGAGGATTGTAGGCAACTTTATTGTCAGCCATGGACTAAGTGCTCCAAGTTAAAATTTAAAATCTGTTCAAATTAAAAATAATCATATATTTTGCCACATTTATGCCGGATTTTGACGTATGCCCTAGAAAAAAATTCAAATAAAGTTTATGGGAAAGGCGGATTTGTGGCTGTGATTTGCTACTTTGTATATAAGGATGGTGTTCTATTATGGTGAAAGACTGGTTAGTACTAGAAAAGAATGAGAATAACAGGCAGCAGCAGAGTAATCGCTAAAAGCAGATCTCTGTAGAATGTCTTTTTGAATTTTGTTTTTGGGTTAACTTTGTAGTTATAGTGGGAGTAAGCCCATAAAAAGGCCCAGAACCACAGCGCCAGAACCACAAATTCAACAATCATTCCTGTTTTAGTCAATTGAAAGATTCTTCCCTGTATATGATTATTAATGAATATCGTTATAACCGCCGGGTAGATTATATACAATTTTTAAAAAGAAACATATTTTTTCTAATCATCTAACAATAGTCCGAAAGTTTGATCTGTGTTAAAATTGCACCGCGGTACCGAGTATATATAGTGCCAAACCGTTTTTAACATTGCTTTTTTTACTGGCGATAATTTAATTCAGTTTTAATAAATTTTTAAAACTGATTAATAATGAGACAATCATGTTTAAGAAATTAGCTTTAGCTTTAGCTCTTTTTTCCACTGTTACAGCTGCAACTGCAACCAACGTATACAATCTTAATGGTAACCGAGTAGTAGGTGAGGAGAAAATCTATCAGATTGATCCAAACGGAATTACTACTCTTGAATATGTTGCTGCTGAGTATCATTTAGGTCTTTCCAATATGATTGAGGCTAATCCAGAGGTTGACCCTATCGTTCCTCTGAAAGGTCTGAATCTTGTTGTTCCAACAAAACTGATCCTTCCTGATACAGTTCATGAGGGCATTATTGTTAATTCCGCCGAAATGCGCCTGTACTACTACAACAAGGGCAGAGTAGAAGTTTATCCAATCGGTATCGGTCAGATCGGTAAAGGCACTCCTTTAGCATGGACTACAAAGGTTGAGCGTAAGAAGGCAGGTCCAACCTGGACTCCAACTGCTGCAATGCGTGCTGAATATGCTGCTGAGGGCGAGTATCTTCCTCCTGTAGTACCAGCCGGTCCTGATAATCCAATGGGCCTGTATGCTATGTATGTTGGCAAGCTATACGCTATTCATGGAACCAATGCTGATTTCGGTATCGGTCTGCGTGTAAGTCATGGCTGTGTTCGTTTACGTAACGAGGATAACGAGGAGTTATTCCACAAGGTTCCAGTAGGTACCAGAGTTCAGTTTATCAATGAGCCAATCAAGACTGCTGAAGAGCCAAATGGCGATCTTTATATTGAGGTTCATCAGCCATTATCGAGAAGTCAGTCTGAATTTGACAATTTTGATGCAAATGTTCCTTTCTCATTTACAAAGTCTCAACTAGAATTCTTTAAGGATCCCCGTATTGATCAGGATATTCTGCAGAGAGCTCTTCATGAAAGAACCGGCAGACCTGTTTTGCTAAATCCAGTAGAATTTTAGAGACTTAAGTGTTTGATGTTAAAACTGTAATTGCAATAGTTTTATCGGGTCTGATGTGCCAGCATCAGGCCTTGGCTAGTACTGACTCTTCAAAATATTTCGACCAGTCTTCAGGTCATTATTACCATCACGATATTCACAGACTTTTCACTGACCTAAAAGAGTCAGATAAGATTTTTACGAGCAGAAATTCTCTGTTTAAACCATATGTGGTAACTGACGACAGTGAAATCAGAGATCTGTTTTCAAGAAGAGCAAGAGGTGTTGATGCTCCTTCTCAAAAGGGAGAGCTGGAGTTTTCATCTTCAAAATATACATGGATAAATGCATCATCCATCTTAACTTTCCTCTTTAGAAATTACGTTCCTGACAACCAGCCTTTTAACGTACCTTTTGTAGCAAGTACCGATCCAGACAGATTATCCAGAGCATTTGATCTTCATTATGATGCCTCAAATCTGTGCTCGGGCATGGGATACTTCGAATCAAACCTTAAGAATCTGTGTGTTATAAAGAATAGGGATGACTATGGTCTTGTAGAGATTAACTACAATAAGGATATTGGTTTATTCAGCTCAAAAAACAGAATCAAGCTGTTACCAGAAAACGGAATAAAAGAATCTCTGTCTCACAAGCTATTTCTGACTTTTGCCTCTCTGATTGGAGTTTATTCAAACCATAATCAGGAAGGTTTCAGAAATCCTCTTTCTACCTTTGATTATCACATTATCAGTAATAATCATTTTGTAAATGATAAGGTAAAGTTTTCTGATATCCAGAAGACATGTGATTATGATTCCTATTCGTCATGTCACTTTAAATTTGTTGGTGTAAATACAGAATCTCTTTTGGCTCTTGGCAAAAAAACAAAGAGTCAGGAGGACTTTTATAAAACAGGCAGATTCAGCATTCACTTTACAAAGAGTGGTGCGCCTAAACTGAATTTGAGAAACAGTATTTTATCCGGCTCCTCATTTATCAATTATGGTTTTTATAATCAGGCAGAGCTGGAGCTGTTCAAGGATCTTGGTTATAACATCAACTCAAAAGATTTCTTCGGAACATCAATTTATAACTCCGGAACTCCAGAGCACAGAGGTTCATACAAAATCACCAAGACCTTTACCGCATCAAACGGTGAAGTTCGACCATTCAGTCAGGATAAAGCTTCTATAATTCCTTTATCAACCGGCACCCATGTATATGGAAGCTATAATGATGTAATCCAGTCTGCATTTATTGCAAGTAAAGGCTTCAGCAGTGTTGGTATCAGAATTGATGGTTCACGAAATACACTCTTAATTCCTAAGTCCACTTCTGTTGTTGAAAATGGTGAGGCTTCAACCGGTATTGCCGTAACCTACGGTCGCGACAACAGTATCGATATTCGTGGAGAGGTCGAGGCTAACGGAAAGGATGGTATTGCCTTAAGCTTTGATTTTGGTTCAAATGTCCTGTCTGATCTTAAAGAATATCGTGGCTCATACAGAAGAGTACGTACCTATGACTATACCAGGAGAAACCTACCTAAGGAGCAGGCTGAGGCCTACAATATTCCTAATATAATCAGAGGTCCTCTGGTATCATCTCTAAATATTTCAGGAAAGGTAACCGGAAAGAAATATTCCATATATATTGATGATTCAGCCCATGTAAGAGATATAAATCTTACTGATAAGGCAAGAGTAGTCGGTGATATTCTTTCCAACTGGAATTACTACGTATCTCCTGATGGCAAGTCTCTATATTCAAAGCCTTATGATACAAAGCTTCTGGCAGGAAAGCTCCAGTTTGATTCAGTATATGGAGAGAATCTGAATATTCCTTTCTTTGTTAAGAAACTTTCAACAAATATCAATCTTGGTATAAAGAAGAAAAACAAGGTAAAGGAGTTTTCATCAGATAATCTTGTTTCAGACAGCAAAGCTCATATTCAGATTGCCGGAAATATTACAGGCAAGACCATCAATCTTCTAAGCTATGGCGGTCTGAGTGATATTGAAGGTTCTATCAATGTTAACCGTCTGTACATAAAGGATTCTTCTGTATTCATTCACCCAGAGTCTGGTTCTAAACCATCAGAAGTTGAGGTTCTGGATTTAACCCGTGGCGGTCAGCTTGATCTTACTGACGGTGGTTCACAGACCTTTATTGTTAAAGAAAAGGCAACAATTTCAAGTAATTCTGTTATCTGTATAGATGCGGATAAGAATGGCTCTCTACTTGATACCATTAAGTTTGATGGTTCTCTATTTGTGCCTGATGGCGTTGTAAACTTTGAGCCGGGAATTTCATACAACGATATAAAACGCTATTCCTCTGATCCTAAGGCATTACTTGATTTTATGAATAATTTCGTAAGACAGGCTAATGGTATGCTCTCAAAGTACAATGCCTATACAAAATTCCCTAAGCACATCTGGTATACACAGGGTGAAATGGGAAGAACCGTAAACTGTTCTCCTCGTGGATGCTACATCGGAGATTTCATTAACACATACAGCAATGCAACCAAGCCTCTTCCAATGTGGCGATACATTCTAAGTATTGTCGGCTGTATTCTGTTACTTGGCTTCTCAGTTGTTCTGATAAGAAAAACTGGTTCAGGTCGATTCGGCTAATCTTCTTTTGATAGGGAACTGATTTAAGAAAGCCTCTCTGGTGATTGTACTCAGAGAGGCTTTATTGTCTGGTCTAAGGTCTGATAAGCTTGTTTAAGGTTTCTTTGGTAGGATCGTCTTTTTTCTTTAATCCGTAAATACCAAATCCAAGCAGTATCAGCATAATGATGAACAGTGTGAAGGTACCGTATTTTGAATAGAAGGTCTGGCCCTTTACAGGAGAGAACTGAACAGTCAGAACTCCTTCCTGATCCTGAGGCAGTCTGTCTACAACCTTTCCATACTCATCAATGTAGGCTGTAATTCCGCTGTTAGTACAGCGAAGCATTGGTTTTTGCAGCTCCATAGCTCTCATTCTGGCAATATTAAGATGCTGTGCCGGAGCCTGAGTTGGTCCGAACCAGGAATCATTTGAAACCATAATGATGCCATTGGTTTGTGCTGAATCCATTGAGGATATAACCTCAGGGAAGATAGCTTCGTAGCAGATAGCAGGAATGAACTTATTATCCTTGATTGTGATTGGAAGCTGTTCCTCTGCTCCATAGCTGAATGAGGAATTTGGAATAACAAAGATAGAGCCTAATGGTCTTAGAAAATCCTCAAAAGGAACTATTTCTCCGAATGGAACAAGCTTTCTCTTCTGATAAGGAAGGTCTTTAGCAAGATCAGCGCTGTTTCCGATACGAACAATAGAATTGTATAACTTATCCTGAACAGAGCTGAAAATACCGGTTACCAGATCAGATTTCTCACTCTTGAATACAGTGTCCAGATCACCGATGAGATCTGCTGATGAATAGTAGTCTACCGGCAGTGCTGATTCTGACCATACTACAATCTTTGAGTTAGGGATCTTTGGCTTGGTCAGATTCCAGTAGGTTGAGAAGATTTCATTGGCACTTGCTGCATTGTTGTGTACAGACTGAGTGATATTAGCCTGAACCAGTGATGCATTTACGGCTGGTAATTTTTCAACCTGAGGAATGTTCTCTAGGAATACACCAACTACAAGAATCACTGCAGCAATTGGCAGAAACAGGAATTTTCTCAGAGCTGTAAGTGCAAGTGCAGCACTTAGCACATAAAGTGCAGTATTGATTCCTCTGATTCCAATAAATGGGGCATAATTCTTAAGCGGTCCTTCAACACATGAGTAGCCGGCATAAAGCCATGGGAAACCGGTTAAGAAGTAATAAACGAAATAATCTGCCAGAATGAATGCGATTGGAACAAAGCATAACAGATAAACTGATTTCTTCTGCCTGCTAAAGCCAAACACAAACATATTGAGTAGAGCATATGGCATTGCTACATATCCAAATGCAAATCCGAAGATGATCATGTAGGATAAGATTGCAGGAACCTGACCAAATCCTTCCATTACAAAGTTTAGCCAGGTAAGAGACACTGTTCCGTAGGTTCCAAAGAACAGCAGAGTTAACAGTGCTACCTGTGGTCCGAATTTGCATGTATAAAGCTGCATCATGAAAAAGACTAATGCAATTACTGCAAAGGGCCACTTTTCAACCGGGGCTATGGAAAGACTCATAATAGCGCCAAGAACGACAGATGTAGCACACATTCCCAGCGGCCTATTGATAATGGTTAATAATCTTTTTCCATCAAGCAGGTTTGATAGGATAAAGTATAATTTTATTAAAAACTGCATAGTTAGATTTCTTACTGTTCGTTTGCAGGAGGAGTTACCTCAAGAAGGTGTACTCTTCGGTCATTAGCTTCCAATACTTTGAATTCAAAACCTTCAATCGTCAGCTTCTCGCCCACGTTAGGGAATTTGCCAAGCATATGAGTGGTTAAGCCTGCAATGGTGTCGACTTCCGCCAGTTCTGAAAACTTACAATTAAAGAACTCGTCGAACTCCTCGACCTCGGTTACACCGCTGACTATGTAGGATTTTCCTTCCTTTGATTTAACAATATGCTCTGAGTTAACCTCAGTATCATATTCATCATCAATATCGCCAACGATAACCTCAAGTACGTCTTCAATAGTTACAAGACCAGATACTCCGCCGAATTCATCTACGACAATTGCAATGTGAAAGCGGTTCTGCTGGAATTCCTTCAGCATTGAATTAACACGCTTTGCTTCAGGAACAATAATAGGGGAACGTAGAATTGATTTAATTGATCCGCCTTCAAGTTCCTTCAGTCCGCATGCATATGGAATAAGATCCTTTGCAAGAAGAACTCCTACAATATGGTCCTTATCCTCTCCGATTACAGGATAGCGTGAGTGGGCTGTCTTAAGTACAATTTTGGCAGCTTCTTCGATAGAGCTGTTAACATGGATGGTAACAATCTCGTTTGCAGGGATCATTACGTCAGATACACGAAGTCTGTTGATATCGAAGATGCCCTGAAGCATTTCTTCAGTATCTTCATCAATAACCTCATTCTCTGAAGCTTCTCTAATAACCTGTTCTAATTCATCCTGACTTGTTGGTTCAGTTTTTTTTGAAAAAATCTTTGATAAAAAAGAACTGTGTTCTTCGTCGTGATTATCGGTCATAGTTTTTTCCAAATGTTTATTCTGTTACAAGTGTTTCTTTATTTTAGAACTCATCATCCTTGTAAGGATTCTCATAGCCAAGTTCAGCCATAGCCTTAACCTCTAGAGGCTCCATTTCCTTGGCATCTTCTTCTTCAATGTGGTCATAGCCTAAAAGATGCAGGCAGCCGTGAACAATCAGATGAGCAAAATGCTCCTCAAGAGTCTTGTTCTGCTCCTTGCATTCTCTTTCTAAAACTTCTTTGCATACGATCAGATCTCCTAACAGAGGCAGATCCTCAACTCCCTCAGGAAGCTCAAAAGGGAATGAAAGAATATTGGTTGGTCTATCTACATGTCTGTAGGTGGCATTAAGCTCATGAATTTCTTTTGAATCCACCATTCGTATGGTAATTTCGCTGTCCTTTGTTCTGCCACCGGTTTTAAGTGCAACAGTTGCCCATTTGGTCATGGTTTCAAGAGAAGGATAGCTCTCCAGTGCCTCATCTGTTGCAATCTGAAGATCAATTATTACTTTCATTTGCTACCTCTTTTTCAGAGCGTTCTGTTCCGGTTGATTCTGTTTTGCTGTTTCTGTAGCCTGAATACTGCTGATGAGAACTGTCATGAGTTTTCTCATACTCATCATAGGCATTTACAATAGCTGCCACTACAGGATGTCTTACAACATCTGATGACTCGAAGAATGTAAAACCAATCTCCTCAACAGACTTCAGTACTTCAATGGCATGCTTTAAACCGGATCTTACGTTTCTTGGCAGGTCAATCTGGCTTGGATCACCTGTGATAACAGCATGAGAGTTGAAGCCGATACGAGTCAGGAACATCTTCATCTGTTCAACTGTAGTATTCTGAGCCTCATCTAGAATTATAAAAGAATCGTTTAGGGTTCTTCCTCTCATGTATGCCAATGGGGCAATTTCAATAATCTGTTTTTCGATCAGCTTCTCAACTTTCTCAAAGCCCAGCATTTCAAAAAGAGCATCGTAAAGAGGTCTTAGATATGGGTCAACTTTCTGAGAAAGATCGCCCGGCAAAAAGCCCAGCTTTTCACCAGCTTCAACAGCAGGTCTTGTCAGAATAATACGTCTGATTTCATTTCTCTCAAGAGCATCAACGGCTGCTGCTACAGCCAGGAAGGTTTTACCTGTTCCAGCAGGTCCGATACCGAAGCTTACATCGTGAGATACAATCTTGTTGATATAGTCTGACTGATTTGAGGTTCTTGCCTTAATAAAGCCACGCTTGGTCTTAAAGTTATTGGCCTTTGCATACAGTGAATCAATAGATCCTTTTGCATGCTCTAAAGAATAATCTGTGTTGTCCTGCTCTAAAGAGGTGGTCTCTGTAATAGCAAGATGAACCATATCAGGTGTAACTTCAGAAGGCTTCTTTGAGCCCTTGATAGGGGTAGTATCAATATACAGAGACTTAATCAGCTTGTAGGCTTTTTTCACATGGCCGGCTTTACCTTCCAGATGAAAATGAGCTCCGGAATAGCTGATTTTTACACCTAGTCTTTTTTCTATCTGTTTTAAATTTTCGTCTTCAGGTCCTACAAGATAGGCAATTCTATTCTTGTCATCAGGATCTAAAACAAAATCTTGTGTAATTGAGTTCATTACAATGCCTTACTTAGTTACCAGCTCACCCTTCAGTGTATGAGCTGCAACTGAAGTGATCTTTACATCAACCATCTGTCCTACAAGAGATAATGGTCCCTTGAATACAACAATTCTTCCTGAGGATGCTCTGCTCTTGAGTTCATTCTCATCCTTTCTTGAGGTTCCCTCTACAAGACATCTCTGGGTGGTTCCAACAAATGCCTGTGTATATTCAGATGCAAGTTCTTCAAGTCTCTGCTGAAGAATATAAAGTCTCTGCATCTTGGTTTCCTTTGAAATAGGATCCTCAAGAGTTGCTGCAGGGGTACCTGGTCTTATTGAATATACAAAAGAGAAACTCTGATCGAATTTTACTTCGTTTACAATTTTCATGGTCTCATTGAAGTCTTCATCGGTTTCACCTGGGAAGCCAACAATGAAATCTGAGGAGATATGTACAGTAGGACGTGCTGCTCTGATCTTTCTTATCAGCTCGACATACTCTTTTGCGGTATATCTTCTGTGCATAGCCTCCAGAATTCTGTCTGAACCGGCCTGAATAGGTACATGAATACCATCTGAGATTACAGGCAGATCCTTGATTGCCTCAATAATGTCATCTGTAAAGTCCATTGGATTTGAGGTGGTGAATCTGATTCTCTCAACGCCTGGAATTGCTGCAATTTCATACAGCAGGGAAGAGAATTTGCAGTCTGAGCCATCAGGATTCAGTCCGTGATAGGAGTTTACGTTCTGTCCCAGAAGGTGAATTTCCTTAACTCCGTTGGCAATATGTCCCACACATTCATCAATGATGTCCTGAACCGGTCTGGACTGTTCCTCTCCACGGGTGTAAGGAACAATACAGTATGTGCACTTGTTGGAGCATCCTTCCATAATGGTAACGAATGCTGATGGACCAACAGCTCCAGCCTCTGGCAGATAGTCAAACTTGTCGATTGCATCTGCGGTTACATCCACAACCGGTTTACCTGATGCAATGAATTCTCCTACCATCTTTGGCAGTCTGTGGATTGTTCTTGGTCCGAAAATAATATTGATGCTCTTGTCCAGATCAAGAATCTGTTCAGCAAGCTCGGCACCTACACATCCTCCAAGGGCAATAATGGTGTCATTATTGATTTCACCAGTATGTCTCCATGAGGCAATCTGGTTGAATACCTTATCTTCGGCCTTGGCTCTAACTGCACAGGTTACAAGGATGATAATATTGGCCCCTTTTGGGGTAGATGATTCTGCAAAACCAGAAGCAGTCATTAAATCTCTGATTTTTCCGCCGTCATATACATTCATCTGGCAGCCCCAGACATGTACATAGAAGGAACCTAATTGAAGTTTTGGTGCAGATAAGGTGGTTTGAATAGTAGTCATGATTTTTATTAAATAATTATTTTAATTTTGAGGTTTGGCAATAATGCATTTATCAAATAACTCGGTCATTAGTTCGTAATCACCGGCAAATGCATTAATTGATGCATAGAGCATCATCTTAGGATCACATAAAGAATAATCAACCTTAAATCCAAGAGGGAGAAGTAATTCTCTTACGAACTCTCGCTGAGCTCTTCCATTTCCTTCTCTGAATGGATGTACGGCGTTTATTTCTCCAAGATAATAAGCAGCTTTTTCGGCAATATTCTTTTCGCTACAGTCTCTCAGATAATTCTCCTGTGCAAGATTATCGAATACCTTGGTAATGGTTTTCTCGATAAACTGAGCATCAC